>NZ_JABRVS010000001.1:2429988-2733737 GCF_013248905.1 Shewanella sp. VB17 | reverse complement strand
GCCAGAATTTTTTAATACGACATTCTGTAACGCCACAGATATGGCCTTATTGCGCTCTGCGACAGAGCGGCTTGTGACAGGCACTAAGCTTTCATCCAACAAAGTGACTTCAGCAGCATTCACTGTGTTAATCTGAATAAACACACCGCTAAGATATAAGATTAAGACGCTAAATAAGGTTTTACGCATTTTGGACTGTTCTATAGGCTTAGATAATAAAATTGTACCACAACTTTAATTACGTATCTGATTTCACTTTATGATTATTAAAAATCATCGTGACATTCACAAATCAGTAGGTAAAATTCAACACAATGAAACTGCAAACATACGATTAGAATGAGAATGTTTGTTTTACGTAAAGAGAATAATAATGAAAAATATTTCACTTGCACTTCAGGGAATTCAAATGCTCTTCGTTGCTTTTGGCGCACTCGTATTAATGCCATTGCTAACAGGACTAGATACTAATGTCGCCTTATTTACCGCAGGTTTAGGCACACTGCTATTCCAACTCATCACTCGGCGTCAAATTCCTATTTTCCTCGCCTCATCGTTCGCCTTTATCGCTCCTATTATGTATGGCGTACAAACATGGGGGATCCCCTCGACGATGGGAGGTTTAATGGCTGCTGGAGGTGTTTATTTAATCTTGGCAAGCTTGATAAAAATCAAAGGCGATGGGTTTATTAAACGTTTACTGCCGCCAGTTGTCGTTGCCCCTGTTATTATCGTTATTGGGCTAGGACTTGCCCCAGTTGCTGTCAATATGGCCTTAGGTAAAAGTGGTGATGGGTCAATCATATTAGTCGATCAGAACACGGCCCTTATCATTTCTCTCTCTGCGCTACTAAGCACTGTCATCATGGCAACTTTTGGTAAAGGTTTATTGAAACTAATGCCTATTTTAGCGGGTATACTCGTCGGCTATATGATGAGCTTATTATTTGGCATAATAGACTTCACATCAGTCATTACCGCAAGTTGGATTGCTATCCCAAATTTCATCGCCCCTGAATTTCATTGGCATGCCATCGCCTTTATGATCCCAGTCGCAATAGCCCCTGCAGTTGAGCATATTGGAGATATTCTTGCTATTTCCAATGTCACCGGAAAAGATTATCTAAAAAACCCTGGCTTACACCGCACAATTGCAGGAGACGGTTTAGCTACGATTGCCGCTGCTAGCTTTGGTGGTCCGCCCAATACCACTTACTCAGAAGTCACTGGCGCGGTAACATTAACCAAAAGCTTCAATCCTGTGATCATGACATGGGCAGCCGTTATCGCGATCATTCTCGCTTTTATCGGTAAATTAGGCGCGATTATGCAAACCATGCCAGTCCCTGTCATGGGGGGGATAATGTGTCTATTATTTGGATCAATTGCGGCTGTGGGCTTGAATACTTTAATTCGTCATCAGGTCGACCTCACTGAACCCAGAAATCTCTGTATCGTCGGTATCACTCTCGTCTTTGGGATCGGGGGAATGGCATTCGGCATAGGTTCATTTAGCCTAAGCGGCATTAGCTTGTGTGGTATCCTAGCCATTATCATGAACCTATTATTGCCTATGCCTAAAGAAACACCTTAAATGATTGATGGCAGTATCCATAGGAGTTTAGCACATCAATTATGCTGCTAAACTTCTTATCGCTTCGAGTTAATACGTCAACAATATTCAAGGTTTACAGCAATGACGATAATCACATGAAATACTAACACTTATACTTTAAAGTTCGATACCAGCCCATTTAATTCAGATGATCCTTGTTGGATCTGTTCACTGGTCTCACCAATTTGTACGCTTTTATGTTGATTATCGAGCGAAATATCATTAATTCGAGTAATGTTCATATTCAACTCTGCAATCACAGAGCTTTGCTCTTCCGTTGCCGTGGCAATTTGAATATTCATATCTGAAATAATACTAATAGAAGACTTGATCGTTTCTAAAGCATCGACAACTAATATTGTTTCTTCAACCGTTTGACTTGAGCATCCTTTAGCCCGTTCAACAGAGTCATTAACACAAAGAATTGACGATCGTAATTCATCAATAATACCGTTAATTTCTTGTGTTGATTCTTGGGTTTTACTGGCTAGGTTTCTGACTTCATCTGCTACAACAGCAAACCCCCTGCCAGCTTCCCCCGCTCTCGCTGCTTCGATTGCCGCATTCAATGCCAATAAATTGGTCTGCTCAGCGATCCCAACGATAACATCCAATATTTGGCCTATTTTACCTGAGCTGATCCTTAAACCTTCAGTGCCCGTGGCGGTGACGTCTAACTCTTTTGATAGTTCATTGATTCTTTTTACCGCATCGTCGACAACTAAGGTGGTTTTACTGGCCTCGGTATCTGCATCCGATGCATTTTCAGCAGCATTTTTTGCATTTGTCGCAATGTCAGTGGCTACCGATGACATCTCACAAATCGCAGTTGCAACACTTTCTGTCTCTGCTTGCATTTTCTTGGTCACGTCATTGGCTTCACTTGATATTTTAGCAAGACCACTAGCCAACTCTTGACTGTGTGAAACAGAATGTAATACAGATCCTACAACGCCTTGTATCTTAATGACAAAGGCATTGAAGTTAGTTGCCACCTCTTTTAACTCATCGTTACCAGATTCATTTAACCTTAATGTTAAGTCACCTTCACCTTTAGAGATGTTTTCTAACGCAAAAATAGTTTGCCTTAATGGCTGTGAAATACTCTGAGAAATAATGATTAAAATGAGCATCACAGGTAACCATACCAGCGTACCGATTAAAAAATATTGCCAAGCAAAAACCTCAAGCTGTTCTTTTATATCATCAACGTAGATCCCGGTCCCAACAATCCACCCCCAAGGTTGAAACTTTTTCACGACGGCTATTTTAGGCATGGGTTTATCTTCGTTGGGACGATGCCACATGTATTCGACTTTCGTGGATTCTTTTTTCTCTGTACCTGAAACCATGAGAGCAAAAAGTTTAACCCCATTGGGATCTTCAATTCCTAACACATTGGTGCCTACTAGTTTTTTAGCAAAACCATGCTGAACCAATATACCTTGGGTATCCACGCTCCAGTAATACTCTTTCCCGGCATACCTTAAAACGTCAAGTGCCAAAATCGCCCCTGCTTTGGCATCAGCTTCACTCATTATCCCTTGCTGAGCACTCTGATAATACTTTTCTACCACTTTGACACCGACATCGGCAAGTGACGCTAATTTTGCTTCTTTCTCTTTAAATAACAATTCATTGATATTATTTAATGCAAATAAAAACATTAATAGAGTGGCGACAAGAGAAAGCACTAGCATTAGCAATAAACGTTTTGATATTTTGGTTTTTCTAAACAAATCATTAGCAAGATTCAAAGTCCAACCTCAGCGATAAAGCACATTAAAACCCTGTATTAAGAATGGGTCAAAAATACCATTTGTCAAAATAGCATGTTGTCGCTAACACAACGCATTTTTAATGCTTTATGGTTCGTATAGGGAAGAGACCTACCCTCTTTAACACTAACGCCTGTTTACACTTCACTCATTGTGATCTTAACTCGATGAATTTTATTTTCAAACGTAAATAAAATGAAGAAAAAAACGTAGATAAAGGTAAACGTATCACTAATAACAAGCTTAAAAGCACAATATAAATGCTAGGTTCTATCACTTCCGATTTCACTGACCAATAGAAGTGGATCGGCACCAAAATAGCCAAAAGATACACACAATTATGAAGCTGTTGCCAACGTTTACCCATTTTTCGTCTAATCGATTTAAATGAAGTAACTGATAATGCAATCAAAATGATGTAAGAGAAAGTCCCTACTAATATGTACGGACGTTTTACGGTCTCACTCAATAGTAACGACCATTCAAACAACAAATCAAGACTAATAAACGAAGCAAGATGTAAGCTGGCATAAGCAAATACATAGAGACCAATCATACGTCTAGTTTGCAGCAGCGCACCCTGCTTAAATTTACGTGCAATAGGTGAAAGAGTCAGCAGGATGACTAAGGTGTTGAGCGCACCTATGCCAGTGTAATGAATAATAAACTGCACAGGATCGCCACCGGCTTTATCCATCAACACTGATCCAATTAAATAGACAATAGGCAAAATGGCGGTCAAATGGATAGCCAGCTTTAACCAAAAAACATGTTTCATTGTTAACCGCATTTATCACTCCAAAACCTATCCCATCAACACCACAAACAGCTTTCCTATCGATTCAACACAAGTTGAAAGCCCCCTTTAAAAATGCCGACGTAAATCGAGTCCTTGATAGAGTGCGCCAACTTGCTCTTCATATCCATTAAACGGAAGTGTTTTGATGCGTTTAGCTGAAAATAGCCCTCCCTCACCAATGCGCCTTTCACTGGCTTGAGACCAGCGAGGATGGTCCACGTTAGGGTTTACATTGGCATAAAAACCATACTCTTGAGGCGCTAATTGATTCCAGCTTGTCGGCGGACGCTTATCCATTACCCTGATCCTAACTAAAGATTTAATACTCTTAAACCCGTATTTCCAAGGAACGACTAAACGTATTGGAGCACCATTTTGTGGTGGTAATGTTTTACCATAAAGGCCGACAGCCAAAAATGATAAATCATTCATTGCCTCAGCGATGGTCAACCCTTCAATATAAGGATAATGGATCCCCCCCCCGACTAAGCGATTCTTTTGCCCGGGCATTTGTTCTGGATCAAACACAGTTTCAAACGCAACATACTTAGCTTTACTGGTTAGCTCTGCCTTTTTGAGTAACGCCGCTAAAGGGAATCCGACCCAAGGTATGACCATAGACCAAGCTTCGACACAACGTAAACGATAAGTGCGTTCTTCAAGGGCAATCAATTTAGTCAAATCATCCAAATCCAATGTGATCGGATGATCGACTTCCCCATCGATGACTAAGGACCAAGGATCAACCTTAAACCCTTGAGCATTATCAGCAGGATCTTGTTTATTGGTACCAAATTCATAAAAATTATTATGCTGAGTGACTTTTTCAAACGGTGTTTTAGGCTCTGTAACATCAAACCCTTTATTTGCCGTAAACGCCAGTGAAGAGGTCACAAAAGGCGCACCCGATTTACCGTTACCAAATAAGTCAAAAATACCAGCCTGTACATGACCAGGAATACTCGCTCCTAATGCCCCTAGCCCTAGAGCCTTGATGATATTACGGCGGTCATTAAATACCGATTCAGGCGTGATATCTGAACTCGTTAATGTATCCCAAGAAGATCTTTTTTTGACATGCATTGAATGCTCCTCATATTTTGCTTACCAGATAAGACCGTATTATCTTCGATTCAATTTCAAATAAATGACATATTGGATTAATCGTTCAATTTATGGATTAAAAAACATGGCTATTCTTTTATTATAGCTGCCAGTAAACAGCATTTTTTTTAGCACCAACATGATATTTCAGCAACACTGAACCAACATACGATTAAGAGTTACTCATTTACGCTTATCATACTTGAAGAACCTGAGCCAAAATGCGAATCTAATGCTCTCTTCTTTGACCAAGGCTATCTCTCATGCCCAATGACATCATGTTATCAGTTCCCGAAATCATCACGCTTACGGCAATCTCTTTTCTTTCAATCATGATAGGCGCACTTTTAAATCAAAAATTCACTCGTCGGCGTTGGGAAATCTCAACCGAACAAAAAGAAAATATCCATCAACAAGACATAGAACAACATAAACAAAACCTCCGACACAAAAACTCTATTTTGTCTGAGAAGGAGCAACTGTTAGAACAAGTACAATACAAACTTGAGCAACAATTGTCGGCATTAGGAAAAGCTCAAGCCGATGCTGAACGATGTGCAGGATTAGAAGCACAACTCAAAGAAATTCAACGTAAGTTAATGGAATCTCAACTCGCATTATCTAAATCAAATGCAATGCAACAAAACCTAACCGTTAAATTTAATGCTGAGCAACAGGCTCTTGAAGATAAGCTTCAATTGCTGGAAACTGCCGAAATAAGATTACATACACAGTTTGAAAACTTAGCCAATAAAATATTTGAAGAACGCTCAGAAAAATTTCAGCACCAGAACACCAATCAACTAGACTCAGTACTTGGCCCTTTTAAGCAACAACTTGAGGGGTTTAGAAAACAAGTCAGTGAATCTTATACAAATGAACAATCTCAGCGAAGCGCATTCAATCATCAACTTGAATCTCTCAAGGCACTGAATATGCAAATGAGCCAAGATGCCATCAATCTCACCAATGCTCTTAAAGGGGATAACAAGCAACAAGGTAACTGGGGAGAGGTCATTTTAGAACGTGTATTACAAGAAAGTGGTTTACGAGAAGGTCACGAATACGATACCCAAACTGATTTTAAAAATGATGAGGGTAAACATTTTAAACCTGATGTTATCGTGCATCTACCTGAAAATAAAGATGTTGTTGTTGATGCTAAAATGTCATTGGTAGCCTACGAACGTTACTTTAATAGTGATGATAGTGTGATACAGAAACAAGCAGTTAAAGAGCATGTGATCTCAGTACGCAGTCATATTAAAGGGCTCAGTAATAAAAATTACCAAAAGCTTCATGGAGTAACAAGCTTAGACTATGTGCTAATGTTTATCCCTTTAGAGCCTGCATTTTTACTTGCACTTGAACATGATCCTAGTCTCATTAACTATGCACTAGAGCACAACATCATGATAGTCAGCCCTACAAACCTATTGGTTGCCTTAAGAACCATCAATAATATTTGGCGTTACGAATACCAAAATCAAAATGCACAAGAGATCGCTAAGCAAGCAGGTAAAATATACGATAAACTTTGTGGCTATATCGAAGACATGGAAAAATTAGGCAGAGCCATAGAAGGAGCTGAAAAAAGCTATGCCAACGCGATGAACAAACTGTCAAAGGGTAAAGGGAATTTAGTCAAACAAGCACACCAAATGCAGCAACTTGGCGTCAACACCAGTAAACAACTCGATCAACGCATGCTAGAGCAGGCACTTGGTGACTACCAATTAGATGATAAGCAATTGAATTGAACTACACCTTGTTAGTTAAGCAAATAATGTGGATATAAAAAGGGATCAGTAAAATGCGGATGGAATTCAGTGCCATGCTAAAGCCGTTTGTTGGCAATATGTGTTCTGTGCTACTTGTGCTTGCCAGCGTCACACTAGTAAGTAGTGCTAACGCAAATTTACTGACCCAAGATCAACAAAATTATCTCGATGCTCGTACCGCGTTATCTGAACATCAGATGAAAAAGTATGATCATTTAAGGACACAATTAGCTCATTACCCATTAAATGTGTACCTCGACTTTCATGCCAATACCAACACCATACTCAACCTCAAGGGAAAAGCAGCAGATAAAGCCCTTGAACCCTTTAAAGAGACGCCTCTTTTTAATACCATAAGATACCGTTATTTGCTTCGAACAGGCAATCAAAAGCGCTGGAATGATTTCTTAACCATCAGCCCTGCGCTACCTAATAATGTTACCTTACAGTGTTATTATTACCGAGCTAAACTGTTTAAAGGTGACACAAAACTAGCTTATAAGGGGGCGACATCACTTTGGTTGTATGGCCGATCACGACCAAAAGCCTGCGATCCTTTATTCCATTCTTGGGAAAAATCAGGTGGGATAACACAACCCTTGCTCTGGTCTCGTATGCTATTAAGTTTTAATGCCAATCAAAAGGGATTACTTAGCTACCTCTCCCGAAAAGTCACTCATCAGCAAAAAGCAATGAAGACAATGCTGGCCGTTTATAAAGATCCCAGACGCTTACGTCATACACAACGATTTTCTGCTTCAGCAAAAATTTATGCTGAGATTGTCAGTGCTGGTTTAAGAAAATTAGCACGAAAAGATCTTAAGCAAGCCATTAAGCTTTATGCCAACTACCAAAAAAACGACCGTTTCTCCGATGTTCAAGGACGAGAACTCAGCCGTTACCTCGTTAAACGGGTCATTATACAACAAGAAGAACAACTAAAAGGGTATGTCGATACCCTACTCCCCCTGCTTGACAGTGATGATCTGGTGGAGTTAAGGCTAAGATGGGCAATACGTCAACATGACCACCAATCCACAACAAAATACTTATCCTTATTAAGTGAGCAAACACGTGCGAAATCAAGATGGCAATACTGGCTATCAAGAAACACCGATCACAACACGCAAGAGCGCGTTAGTATCCTCACCCCCCTGAGTCAGCAACGTAACTTTTATGGTTTTTCTGCAGCAAACGAACTGAAACTAGAATATAAATTGCAACATAAAAAAACGATGAGTGATCCACTTATTCGTCAAAAAATATCTCAGGATAAAGGGCTTGATCGTGTTATAGAACTGCTGGCCTTAGATAAAACCATTGATGCTAGAGAGGAATGGCTACTCATGTTAAAGCGCCATAATAAAGCCATGCAAAAAGAATATGCTGTGTTAGCTTTTGAAAATCAATGGCACTCACTGGGAGTACAGGCCAGCATACAAGGTCAATTATGGAACGACATGAGTATCCGCTTTCCATTCGCAGCAGATGTCGATTTTGTCAATGCCAGTAAAAAACAACAAGTCGATATTGATGAACTCAGGGCCATTGCTCGACGCGAAAGTGCGTTTTATGACTACGCGACATCAGGGGCTGGAGCCAGAGGGCTCATGCAATTAATGCCGGCAACGGCCAAAGAAATAGCCAAAAAAGAAAAAATTCAATATAAAGGATATCGGAGCCTATACCAGCCAAATACCAACGTGCGCTTAGGTAGCGCCTACTATGCTCGTTTACTTAACCAATTTAACCATAACCGAGTGTTGGCCACTGCGGCCTACAACGCAGGTCCTCGTAGCGTAAAACGTTGGTTAAAAGAATCTGATGGTCAACTCAATGTCATTGAATTTATTGAATCTCTTCCCTTTTCAGAAACACGAGAATATGTACAAGCTGTGCTGAGTTATCGAGTAATTTATCAAGTTAAGCAAGATAAAGTACCTGAATTATTTTCAGCTGCAGAATTAAATTTTAAATATTGAATCATTTGTTTACTTCAAAAATATACCCTATGCACCTGTATCCCCAAAATGTTAAATACTTAAACTAAACTGGATCATACCTAAGGTTTATCCCATAGTAAGTTTACCGCATAGTTAATCCATTGCGTCGCGGTAAGGGAATAGGATGGCACAACAAAATATAGCGCAGATAATTAAGCAGCTAAACACAGTATTGCTAGGAAAGCCGGTACAAATACAATTAGCCATGACTTGCATTCTAGCTAAAGGTCATCTACTTATCGAAGATCTTCCAGGTATGGGTAAAACCAGCCTGTCGCATGGTCTCGCCCAAACCTTAGGGTTGAGCTACCAAAGACTTCAGTTTACCAGTGATATGTTACCGGCCGATATTTTAGGCGTTTCCATATTCGACAGTGAACAATCACAATTTATTTTCCATCCAGGGCCTATTTTCAAACAAATGGTGCTTGCTGATGAGATCAATAGAGCCAGCCCAAAAACACAAAGTGCACTGCTTGAAGCCATGGCGGAACATCAAATCACTGTCGATGGGATCACTCACCCTTTGCCAACGCCTTTTTTTGTTATCGCCACTCAAAATCCCAGCGAACAATCAGGCACTTTCCCCTTACCGGAATCTCAACTGGATCGATTTATGATGCGACTCTCGATTGGCTACCCTTGTGCAGATGCTGAAATGGCCATGCTGAAAAACCATGTCCAATCTCCTCAAATAACCACACTACCCCAATGCATTACTCAAATTGAACTCGCACAATTACAAAAAATGGTTGATAAAGTCAGTGCATCTGATGCCTTGTTAGGCTATATTTTAGCGCTAATCAATGCATCACGTGCCCATAAAGAAGGGTTTGGTCTCTCTCCCAGAGCAAGTAAAGCACTATTGCAAGCAGCAAAAGCGTGGGCCTTCATTCAGGGACGTACTTATCTAGTACCTGAAGATGTACAAGCGGTATTTACTTCAGTAGCAGAACATAGGATCCGTAGCAGTAGCCAACAGCAAGGCGAGGCTATTTCACAAAAGATTCTCTTTAATATCAATCCAATACTATAACTATTTGTCATTAGCATTATGATAAAAAAACAAAATCGACTAATACACTGGTTTAATCGATGGGTAATAAAACGATTGCCATCGTCACCTATCATCACACTCACCCATAAAAGTGTGTTTATTTTACCAACAGGATTTGGTCTATTATGGTTATTACTCGTATTACTGCTCTTCATCTTTGGCACTAACTATCAAAACAATTTAGTCATTGGGTTAAGCTTACTTTTATTGAGCGTATTTAATACCTGCATCATATACAGTTACCGAAACTTAGCAGGACTGACAATATCATCAACACCTTCCCCTCAAGCTTATGCGGGAGACACGCTGGTTTTCCCTGTTCGCCTACAAGCCAAACAAACGCAATTTGAAGTGTTAGTCAATTATCCAGATAATCAAGTAAAGATCATCACCAGAGTGACTCATGAGCCTATCATCTCACTCATTCCTTTTGATAATGCACACCGAGGGCACATTTCTCCTGGCAGGCTAAACATTGAATCTCGTTATCCTCTGGGTTTATGCAGAGCCTGGTCCAATGTCGATTTAGGCAATCAACACACTGTCTTTGCCTGCCCATTAGAGACTAGAGAACGGCTCACACATGATGATAGCCAGATCACTCATGATATCGGTGGACATATTCCAGGCGTGGATGAATTTAAAGGATTAAAACAACATGTTGCAGGTGAATCCCTTCGCCAAATAGCTTGGAAACAACTCGCTCAAGGTCGAGGAATGTTAAGTAAAGAATTTCAACAGCCTCAAGGACCCCCCCAATGGCTCACATTAACAAATCTAGTACGTGCAGATATTGAAACCAGATTAAGCCAATTAACCAGTGCAGTGGATTCATTAAGTGAACAAAATCAAATTTTTGGACTAATATTAGGCGAGCGCATCATTACTCCCTCCGAAGGTGAAGCTCATAGGATTGAATGTTTACAAGCACTTGCGCTTGTCCCCAATCTCCCTGAGAGCAGTAATGAGTGACACACTGCATGAGATTATTTCCCGCCACAGTTTACTGTGGCTTCTGGTCATTAATGTCACCATATTAATCCCTTTACATGACAAGCTCACCCCGTGGAGCCTAGCCATTTATGGGATCTGCCTACTGTGGCGCCTCGGTATTTTTATTGGTAAAGTCGCCAAGCCGCCTCATTTTTTGGTCACATCTTTGGCATTAGCCTCTGCGCTCACATTGGCCTTAATTAGTCACCAAATAGGTCTACTTAACGGACTTATTAACCTACTTATCCTAGGTTATGCACTTAAAAACATCGAAATGAAAGAAAGACGAGATGTACGCATCGTCGTGCTAGTAGGCTATTTTCTTATTGCCATCACTTTTATTAACCAACAATCTATCTTATATGCAAGCCTTCTCAGCCTAGTTACTATTATCAATACCTGTGTGTTAGTCAGCCTTTATCATGAAGATGATAACATCAAAGAAACGGCTAAAATGGGTACAAAGCTCATATTACAAAGTTTACCTTTAGCGGCTCTGCTTTTTATCGTTTTGCCTAAATTATCACCTTTATGGTTAATACCACAAAGCAATTCTGGCAATACCGGACTATCTAATCAAGTTCATTTCGGGGATATAAAAAAACTAACGCGCTCTGCAGCGCTGGCATTTCGAGCCGATTTTGGCTTCAATCCTCCAGCAAATCCTCTATTATATTGGCGTGCACTAGTAATGGAAAACTATGATGGACAAACATGGACGCAGCATACAAGCATGAGTGATATAGAAAAAAATGTTGCCTTTGCTGTCCCTAGCAAACAAAAAGCGACTGGTAATGCTCTGAACTATAGCGTCATTGCTCAACCCAGCGGTCAACATTGGCTATTTGGTCTTGATGTCGCCTTCAGTGAACATAGCAACATCATCAACTTGCCCGATCATCGACTCTACGCAAAAAGAAGCATAGATCAGCCATTTCAATACTCGGTTCAATCTTATCTGAGTTCCCCTATGGATTTAACACTCCATGACACAGTGAAACAAATAAATTTAGCGCTACCGGAAAAAAATAATCCAAAAACACGTTTATTTGCTGAAAACTTAACACGAGAATACCCGGAGCCAAACAATCGATTACTGGCCCTAATGAGCTATTTTAATCAAGAGAATTACTATTACACCTTAACGCCACCAGCCGTAGGTCCTCAGCAAATCGATGATTTTCTATTTGAAAATAAGGCCGGGTTTTGTGAACATTACGCCAGCTCATTCGTCTTTATCTCCAGAGCAACAGGCATACCAGCCAGGCTAGTGACAGGCTATCAAGGTGGTGAATGGAACCAGCAAGCTGGCTACCTTAACGTGTATCAATATATGGCACATGCTTGGGCTGAAGTCTGGCTTGAAGGCAAAGGCTGGGTTAGATTTGATCCTACCGCGATGATCGCCCCAGAGCGTGTATTACAAGGATTCGATGCTTTCTTTCAACCAGAAGCGAGTTATCTACTCGACAGTCCTTTTAGTTCTTTAAGGCTGAGAGACTTCCCCTTGCTCAATACACTGAGGATATCGTTAGACAGTCTAGATTACTATTGGAGCGTATGGGTATTGGGCTTTGACTCAAAAAAACAAACACATGTACTTCAACAAATGTTAGGAGAAGTGACACAAGAAAAGTTATCCTTATTGATGTTGTTTACCATGGCTTTGATCAGCCTGACTATCGCCTACAGTGCAGGATTATTGACTTTCAAGTCCCCCCCCGAGACTTATTCAACCGCTTATCTGAAGATCTGTGCTCTTTTTGAAAAAAATGGCATCCCTCGAAATCTCAATGACGGGCCGCTGACGTACAGTAAAAAAGTGGCATTATCACTGCCCACCATTGCCCCTGAGTTCACCTTACTGACCCACTATTACATCGCCTTAAAATACCAATCTTTATCTGAAGATAATGAACAAGAAATAAAAAAATTGTTTATTTCACTTTTTAAGAAGATAAAAAAACAGCTCTAATCCTAGAAAGCATTCATTAAGCGCATTTATTCTCTGTAAAAACATCGGTTCTATTGGACTTGCTAAACCAAACACATAGAATAGTTAACGTCGATGTTCGTTAACATCATTTAATGCTTATCCTTATTTTCCGTAGGTATGTTAATGCTCTATCTTGTTCAATCGAATCGAATGGAATCCCTTTCAGCATTGCTCGCCAGCGAGCTACAAACGCCCATGCCGGAGATGTCGCTCTTAATGCCAGAGCAAATATTGGTGCAAAGCCCAGGCATGTCTACTTGGCTAAGAATGGAAATTGCGAATAAAAATAAGATAGCCGCAGCATTGGAATTCCCGTTACCCTCAAGTTTTATTTGGCAATTGTGCCATCTCTTGCTGCCTGATGTCCCTAAAGAAAATGCCTTTACAAAACCGGCCATGACATGGAAACTCATGGCGTTATTACCAAGTTTACTTAACATAGATGTATTTGCTCCATTACAAAATTACTTCAATGATCATGCACTTCCTGATGAAGCGACTAACCCCATAGAAAACCCACTAAAATTATTTCAGCTGTGTGGTCAAATAGCCGATATCTTCGATCAGTATTTGGTCTATCGCCCCGATTGGATAGCCGCGTGGGAAGCTAATGAGGTCAATTTACCTCCAAAGAATGACACACTCGCCCCTGCTCAAGCATGGCAACCTATTTTATGGCGCGCCCTTATCGAATTTAACAACCAGCACCTTAATAAGAGCCGTTATCACAGAGCAAATCTACACCAGTCTTTATTTGATGCATTGAATGATCCCAATACCTGCCTTGATGGCCTGCCAAAACGTTTATTCGTTTTTGGGATCTCATCCATGGCACCACAAACCTTAGACGTCCTCTACCATTTAGCCACACGTATCGATGTGATCATGCTTAATTTAAGCCCATGCCAGCACTATTGGGGCGATATTGTCGATCCCCGCCTTCGAGCTCGCATGGCACTCGAGTACGCCAACAAGCATAAACTTGAAGCTCAATGGGAAGATAAACTTGAGGTCGGTAATCCCCTGTTGGCCAATAACGGCAAAATGGGACGTGAGCTGCTCGATCTTATTTTAGAACTCCCCGCAGAGCACACTAATTTTAATTTCGAATCCTACCAAGATCCGGGGACAGCCAATGTACTGCAGGGTGTGCAACATGACATTCTCGAACTCGAAACTCGTGGCAAAAGTTTAGGTCCCGATGCATCACTTTACCTGACGCTCGATGGACGTCGAATACTGACTAAAACTGATGATTCTATTACCCTCAGAAGTTGCCACAGCCCACTGCGCGAAATTGAAACCTTACACGACCACCTGTTAGACATGCTCTCACGTGAAGATCCCCATTCAAATGGACCGTTACTGGCAAAAGACATCGTCATCATGTTGCCCGATGTTGCTGCTTACGCCCCTTATATTGATGCTGTATTTTCTGCAAAACAAGGCGCACATTACATCTCTTACGCCATTGCAGACCGAGGTGCTGCTCAAGAATCGCCCTTAATTAATAGTTTTTTGCACATTTTATCCATCAATCAAAGCCGCTTCGGCTTAACAGACATATTGGGTATTTTAGAAGTACCTGCGGTACTCAGGCGCTTTGAGCTTAACGATGATGCTTTGATCATGATCCGTCATTGGCTTGAACGGGCTCAAGTACGTTGGGGGAGAAATGAACGCAGTCGTGTTGCACAATCATTGCCAGCATTTGATAAAAACTCATGGGCATTCGGCATTAAACGTCTCATATTAGGCTATGCCTTTAGCGATGATGCTGCGCTCTATCAAGACAGTTTGATTGTCGCTGGCATCGAAGGGCAATCAGCACAAGCACTGGGTAAGTTACTTAACTTTATCGAAGCGTTAGATCAGATCCAACACGCGCTGGCCGAAACCTGTTCTATCGATGAACGTATGACACAGCTGGCTCAGTTACTGGAAGACTTTTATGAGGTCGATGATGAAGAACGTGTGCAACTGCAAGCGATACGTGAAGCCATAAGCAAATTAAAAACCGAGCTGCTTGATGCTGGCCAAGTCACGCCCCTCAATACTCAAGTGCTGCAAAACTGGTTTAGCAGCACCTTAAGTGAATCCCGTGTGGGCCAACGATATTTAGCCGGCAGTGTTAACTTTTGTACCTTGATGCCCATGCGCTCTATCCCATTTAAAGTGGTGTGTCTGGTCGGCATGAATGACGGTGTTTACCCTAGAGTTCAGCACCCTGTCGGATTTGATTTAGTGGCACAGTTTGCTCCCCGTAGAGGCGACCGATCACGCCGTTTAGATGATAGATATCTTTTTTTAGAAGCCGTACTCTCAGCCAGAGAACAGCTTTATATCAGCTATATTGGTCATAGTGAGCGGGATAATTCAGAACGTATCCCTTCTATGCTTGTCTCTGAATTGCTTGAATATTGTCAACTGTGTTATCTGCCTGAGGCGTTTGGAGATGAACAACACAATGAAACTGATATTGCTGCCATAGAAAAAACCATTCACCAACAATTACTTATTGAACAGCCGTTGCAGCCTTTCGATGCACGCCTTTATCACCCACAAAAACTTGAACAATCAATCCATCATTTACCTAAACAAAGTTACTCAGCTCAATGGTGCCCAGCAGCATTTAATCGTGCGGCATTGAATGCTACTCCCCCTTTTATTGAACATGGAATACGCATCTCTCAAGCACCTGAAGTCATCGACACTGAAGCAGACAGAGAACTGGAAGTCTCTGCCCTTATTCGCTTTTTCCGTAATCCGGCACAGTACTTTTTTAATCGCAGTCTTAAAGTCGACTTAGGGGTCAATATTCAAGCTGATGACAATGATGAACCTTTCAGCCTGAACGCTTTGGAGCGTTATAAGCTACAGGCTAATTTACTCGATAATACCATCTCTCAAAAACTTGATACACCTGATGAAGTGTTACTGCAACGCTTAAAAGCCAGCGGTGAACTGCCACTTCACCCTTTTGATGATCTGCTGCTTAATCAATATCGGCATGACATTCAGCCACTTATTGGCCGTACTCTTTATCTTCAAGGTGAGAGCCAAAAGTCGCTGGATATTAAACTCACGTTCAACCAAGTGGACGGTGTGGAGCAAGTCATGACTCTGGTTGGACGCATTGACAACCTGTGTGCTAAGGGGCTAGTCAATTATCGACCTGGCACCGCTAACGGACGCGATCTTATTCGTGTCTACATCCGTCATTTGTGCCTCTGTGCCATGGGGGTCGATGATATCAATACAGGCCAGAACAGCACCAAACACCTTATCAGTTATTTACTCGATATTGGTTATTTCCATGCTTTCCATCCAGTGAGCCCAGATCAAGCCAAGGCGCAATTAAGCCTTTGGCTTCAGCACTTCCAATCAGGGCAAACACACCCGTTAATGTTTATGCCAAAAACCGCCTTGGCTTATGTCGAAGCCGAAGGTAACCATGACGATAAACTTATCGAAGCGAAAAGTCAGTGGATAGATGAACAAAGCCAGCTGGGTGAAGGATTTGAGCCCCATTATCAACGACTTTTTCGTTTTCCAGAAGATTTCTCAGAAGATAAATTTGGCCACATTGCCATCACGCTGCTTAGCCCCATGTTGAGTCTCTATCATCGAGATAAACTAAGCCAGCTGTCTACTTTTGTCGAAGAGGGGGCGTAATATTATGCCATCAAGCCAACACCAGCGTTCTCAAACTTTAGATCCTCTCACCTTACCCTTTGACGGAAGTCGCTTAATCGAGGCCAGTGCAGGCACAGGTAAAACCTTCACCATCGCCGGTCTTTATGTGCGTTTATTGCTGGGTTATGATATTCCAACGCCATTAACATGTGAGCAAATATTAGTCGTTACGTTCACTAATGCAGCAACA
Organism: Shewanella sp. VB17; assembly: GCF_013248905.1. Lineage (NCBI taxonomy): Bacteria > Pseudomonadati > Pseudomonadota > Gammaproteobacteria > Alteromonadales > Shewanellaceae > Shewanella > Shewanella sp. VB17. Next base: position 2,716,725 of record NZ_JABRVS010000001.1, on the reverse strand, counting down.
GGTGAGTTAAGGGATCGGATCCGTAAAAAAATCCAACTGGCTTACCGACGCTTTATGGGGTTAGACATTGATGATGAATTCATCGGCTCTCTCTACCAACTCATTCCAGAAACTGAACGTCCACTGGCACTCAAACGTCTGGATTTAGCCCTTAAGTCCCTCGATGAAGCTTCAATTTTTACTATTCACGGATTTTGTCAGCGTATTTTAGCCGACATGGCTTTTGAATCATCACTCTTGTTCGAATCTGAATTCACCTTAGATGACAGTGAGTTTTTACATCACGCAGTACGGGATTTTTGGCGTGAACATTGTTATCCACTGCCCATCTATTTAGCTGAAATTATACAAGATAAATTCGCCGATCCCGATGCACTATCTAAACAGCTCCGGCCATTACTTGGCGCCAGTCAGGCTACCGCCCAACCGACACCACCAGCATTTGATGCATTGCAGCAAACATTAACGGAAAGCCTACACCGCTTAACACGTATTTGGCCAGATGAACGTGCTAAAATAGAAACCTTATTGCACACATTACCACTAAGCGGGGTTAGGTTTGGTAAAAAGGCAGAAGCTCACCCTAAACTGACCGCCATGCTTGATACCATGGATAACTGGTGTCAATTCGGAAACAGTTTACCACCTGCCAAAGTGATGGAATGTCTATCATTAAGTGGGCTTAAGCTTAACAAAGGTGGGGAAATACCCAGCCCACAGCAAGCCCCAATATTGGATCATATTGAACGTTTATGTTTACTTATCAAAGATTTTGTTCCAAGTTTTCTTTATTGCGCCAGAAAAGGGATCACAACTCGTTTTTACCAGCAAAAATCTGAGCGTAACTTACTGACACCAGATGACCTACTTGTGACCCTTGAAAAGGCGCTGCGCCCCAATGAACATGCATCCAATCTAGCAAACATTATCGCTACACGCTTTCCGGTGTGCTTAATTGATGAATTTCAGGATACCGACCCTCTGCAATTTTCGATATTTAGCCGTATATATCAAACTCAATCTATCCAGAATAAAGAGAGGCAAAGTGACACTTTGCCATCAAAAAAATTGAGCATGTTGATGATTGGCGATCCTAAACAAGCCATTTATGCCTTCAGAGGCGCGGATATTCACACCTATATTCAGGCAAGAGAACACACCAAAGCACAGTATAATCTCGACACAAACTATCGCTCCAGTCACAAGATGATCATGAGTGTGAATACGCTATTTGAAAACCACCATGCGCCTTTTATCAGCACCGACATTCCGTTCGAGCCAGTGCAGTCTTCACCTTCTGCCAATAACAAACAATTTGTCGAAAAAAATCATGAAACATCAGCCCTTAAGATAAAACTCTTAAGTGAAGATCCAGACAAAGGATTAAATAAAACCACCGCACGAAAGCGTCTAGCAGAAGATGCCGCCGCCGAAATATGCAGGCTGCTCACTGAATCCCGCCTGAATCAATGCACAATTGATGGCATAGCGTTAAAAGCCAAAGATATCGCTGTATTAGTGCGTGATAGAAACGAAGCTGCTGTGATCAAGCAATCACTATCAAACAGGCAAATAGGAGCGGTATTTCTCAGCCGAGACAGTGTCTTTAATACGCTTGAAGCACGTGAGCTCGCCTTAGTCCTTTATGCACTCGCCACCCCTAAAGATGAACACGCGCTGCGATCCGCCTTAGCCACCTCATTACTTGGCTATGATGCGATGTCGATCCATTGTTTTAATCAAGATGAAATGGTAAGGCAAACCCTGCTTGAACAGTTTAGTCACTTACATCAAAACTGGCTTAAGCGCGGCATCATGCCAGCCCTATTAAATCTGGCCAATGAAACCAAGCTGATAAAACGTCTGCTTCAAAGTCAAGATGGTGAACGTCGTCTCACCGATTTTAGGCATTTGGCAGAGCTACTGCAACAAAAAGCCACCGAGCTTGATGGGATCAGTGCCTTGGTTAACTGGTATGAACAAGCACTGATTGAAAACAACGTGAATGAAGAGGCTCAACTTAGGCTTGAAAGTGAGCAAAATTTGGTACAAATCGTCACCATACACAAGAGCAAAGGCTTGGAGTATCCCGTCTGTTTTCTCCCTTTTATCAGTTTAGCCAGAGATAACCGCCGTAAGCCAGCCCCTATGCTTTACCATGATGACAATCAATTGATCTGGGATATCGCGCAAACAGATGAAGGTTGGGAGCATCATAAACGTGAAAACCTTGCTGAAGATCTGCGCCTTTTATACGTCGCCATGACACGACCAGTCTACCAATGTTATCTTTATGTCGCCAACCATAGCCGATTCACTAAAAAAGCGGGGATCACCAGCCAACTTCATGAAACCGCCATAGGGTATTTATTGGGGATAGAAAATAAAGACTGCGATTTTTCACGCATTCAATCTCAAACTCAAATCTTACTCAAAAAACACCAAGGTGATGCCATCAGTGTCACTGAAGTGGCTGATCACCCTTCAACACAATCATTAGAGAGAACCGCTGAACATCACCAAACATTGGCCCCTAAGCAATTAAAACGTAAACGCTATATTACATGGCGTGTCGGCAGTTACTCAGGACTGGTCAAAGACTTGCCTCATGAGCACATTGCGCCAGGTGCGGATGATGAAATATTCCCAGAACTTAACATCATTCAAGATGAGATTGACCCAACCCCCTCACGGTTCACCTTTGAGCGGGGTGCTAATGCGGGGAGTTTTATGCATCTCGTGCTCGAATTAATTGATTTTACTCAAGCTGAAACAGAGCTACCAATACACCTCCCTATCGCCATGGATAAATACGGTATTGATGAGTCTTGGTATGATGTACTACTGCCCTGGTATCTGGATTTACTGGCCGCCACATTGAGTGATAATAGCAAACTCACATTGTCACAATTAGTCCCTGCCCAAAAACTGGTCGAAATGGAGTTTTACTTGCCGATAAAGACACTTGAAGCCGATAAACTCAATGATATTCTTATTCATTATGGTTACAGTGCCGGGTTAAATTTTGAGTCACTCAAAGGCATGCTCAAAGGCTTTATCGATTTAATTTTCGAGCACCAAGATCAATTCTATATCGCCGATCACAAATCTAACCATCTCGGTGATGACTATAGCCACTACGGATCCGATGCAATGAAAGATGCCATTCGCAACCACCGATACGACTTACAGTACATTATCTATACTGTGGTGCTGCATCGATATCTTGGGTTAAGAATACAAAATTATGATTATGATCAACATATTGGTGGCTGTTATTACCTCTTCTTGCGTGGCATGTCTGTCAAGGCTCCACAATCCGGTATTTTCTATGATAAGCCGCCTAAAGCCCTTATCGAGTCACTCGATCATTTGTTCGACAGTGAGCCAAGCCTTGTCAATGCGAGCAGCTCACAAACGGCAGTGAAGCAGCCAATGGAGCATAAGCCATGATCCATTCAACGCAGCCCATGAACGCCCTGCTAAAGTATTGGGAAAACGAACGCTTAATCACGCCCCTTGATAGACATTTTGCTTTTGAGCTGGCTCAGCTTCATCAAGTGCAACTGCGCATTCTTGATGAATGCCATGGTACATCTTACAGTGACTTGTTCCTGCTGATCTGTGCCTTGCTCAGTAAACACCTATCTCAGCAACACACTTGCTTGCCCATTCATCACATCGTACTGAATAACCCCATGCTTGAGCAGGCATCACATTGTCAAATAACCCTAAGTCATGATGAACTCACCGCAGTATTAGCACAATGTCCTTGTATCACGACGTTTACCTCGACCCAAGCAAACAACACATTAAATAGCACTCCCTCCCCCATGGTATTAGAGGGCGGCTCACTTTATCTACAGCGTTATTATCAATTTGAGACGCAAATCTGTGACTTCCTCTTGCGCCTGTCCAATAGCCAGTGCACATCAGGCTCTACAGCCACTAAAGCCCGTTTAGATAGACTTTTTCCTCCATTAAGTCATGACATTCAGCCGAATATTGATTGGCAAAAAATTGCTACCGCCACCGCATTTAGTCAAAAGTTGGCGGTGATCACCGGCGGCCCGGGTACAGGTAAAACCACCACGGTCACTAAACTGCTGTTTTTATTGACGCTAGAGTCACCAATGGTCATAAGGCTTGTCGCCCCCACCGGCAAAGCGGCGGCGAGGTTAAGTGAATCTATCAAGGGATCTAAACAAAGACTGGCACAAGAGCTGGCCGCTTTCGCTGATGAGATGGATTTGAGCTGTTTGCAGCGAATTCCAGAGGAAGCATCAACTTTACATCGATTATTGGGGGTGATCCCTAACTCGCACCAGTTTCGCCATCATAAAGACAACCCGCTCAGGCTCGATTTACTCGTGGTTGATGAAGCTTCTATGGTCGATTTGCCCATGATGCATAAAATGCTATCAGCATTGCCTGCCCACGCCAGACTCATTTTACTTGGGGATCAAGATCAGCTTGCCTCGGTCGAAGCTGGCGCTGTCCTAGCAGATATCTGCGCTGGATTGAAACACTCTAACACCCTGAGCAATGACACTAGTACCAGAAACAATACCCAATGGCGAATGCGTTATTCAGCCGATCACGCCCAACATTTATTTACCCTGACTGGCGTTGATCTGAGTGAATTTATCAGCGATTCACCCCAAATGGGTGACAATTTATGCATGCTGATGCATAGCCACAGATTTCAAGGCGATGCTGGTATCGGTCAACTCGCGAGTGCGGTAAACAACTCAGATAAACACCGCATCATGCACGTATGGCAAACAGGTTATCAGGAACTTAACTGGATAGAACATCAAAAGATGCATACTGGGAATACGGGCTTAGATCAACTGTTATCACAGGCAGTCAATCACTACCGAGGGTATCTTGAACTGGCCCATAATGGTACCAGCCATCCCAGTGCCATTATCGACTGTTATAACGAATTTAGGATCCTATGTGCCATGCGAGCCGGTGAATATGGTGTCGATGGCATTAATTTAGGAGTGGCTAACGCACTAAAAAAAGCCAAACTCATTTCCACCGAGCTGGAGTTTTACCAAGGAAGACCGGTGATAATACAGAGTAACGACTATAACTTAGGCCTGTTTAACGGTGACATTGGCCTGATCTTGTTAGATCAAGCCAATACTGGTAGTGATCATCTTACTGCCCCAAGGTTAATGGCCCACTTTATTCAGGCCGATGGCAGTGTTTTAAAAGTCCTTCCTGCTCGCCTGCCCAGTCACGATACCTGCTTTGCCATGACAGTACATAAGAGTCAAGGCAGCGAGTTTAACAATGTCGCGCTGGTATTGCCTTTGTGGCCAAGTGTGGCACAAAAACAGCTACTAACAAAAGAACTGATATACACCGCCATCACCCGCGCTAAACAACATTTCACTTGTCTGGGATCGCAAACCGTCTTCGAACTGGCAAGCTTACACGCCACGCAACGATCGTCGGGACTCGCAAGACGCCTATGGAATGAAACAATATGACATTGACTCACATTCACACAAACCAACATATTCAGCCAATCCTATATTATGTCTACGACCCTATGTGTAGCTGGTGCTGGGGATATGCACCGACTTGGCACAAACTAAAGGCAGCACTTGAAGGCTCTGGAGTTATGGTAAAATATCAACTTGGTGGCCTAGCAGCAGATTCGAATGAACCGATGCCTTTGGAGATGCAAGACTTTTTACAGCAAACTTGGCGCAATATCAGCGATCAACTTGGTACGCCATTTAACGACGATTTTTGGCAACTGTGTCAACCAAGGCGTTCGACTTACCCTGCGTGTCGTGCCGCATTGATAGCCAGAGAGATGGGCCTTGAACAGCAGATGATTCAGGGCATTCAAACAGCCTATTATCTCGAGGCTAAAAACCCATCAAATGTGGACACCTTAATCACTATAGCTACCGACATTGGACTTAATCGCACCATATTTACAGAGCAGATGCATTGTGTACAACTCAACCAACGATTAATGGACGAAATTGACAGAGTACGCCAGCTCCCCATTAATGGGTTTCCCTCACTCGTGCTCAAGCACTTAGATAGCAATAGGAGTGACACTATTAGTCCCATAAAGCTAGACTACTTGCACTGGCAAAACAGCCATCAGCAGATCATCAATCTCTGCTAAAGTGATCCACTTTATGCAATAACAAAGGATAATCCAGATAGCCACACTAATTGGGCTGCGTAACTTAATCTTTGCTGAGTACCAGGATCGGTCTTATTTCTAAATGACTTTACCAAGGTATACGAGAAATACATTGAAGCGAATATACTGAATATCGTCAACATTTTAAAAGAAAAAGACAATTCATTGATAAATAAGCACAGCACAGATGCGGTCAAAAGGGATAAAAACATCACTGATCCCGCCCATGAGTGCACTTTACACTGAAAACTCGGCGTTTTGGTATAAGGATCAGCATCCATGGGAAAATAACCCGCCACCCAAGTCCCGATCCCATGTAACACAATCAACGTGCCCACCATAATCATCAACACAGATGAAGGTGCCAGTTGGATAAGATAACCACCAAATATCACAAACAATAAACCTAGAGGATAATTATTAATTAATGGGGAAAACTTTTCTGTCGGACTGCCACTCGCCCCCAATTCACTGCAAAACTGTTTAGTGTGGCTATAACCTTGATAGCGACAGCCAGCAATCGCAATCCCGAGTACAATCCAAACAGATGCAACAATCCCTGAATAAGCAAAATAAAGCGGTAACATTTTTTTACTCCTTGAATAAAACCCAATCCTTTTATAGATTTGATTTTACTCATCTTGTATCGAAAAAAACAGCAAAAAAATATATATCTTTTAGTGACTTGTGTATTCACTTAACAAGGCGGCTATGTTCTTGTTTTGAGAGATGTATATCGCATAAATGATAGGACATAAAGCAGAAAACATTTAAGAGATTTAAACGAATAGCAGACCGCCAGCTGCGGTCTGCTATTGATTTATGTTGACTCAATAAAGTGAATAATTATGGATTAGCAGCCCGAATATTTAATAAAATAGAAAGTGGAATACTATAATCGCCATAAACTACTTTTAAACGAATAACTCCAAAACGATCAACAGTAGAGGTTTCATTGATTTGTAACACGATAATGACTTGATCCTCTGCTCGTATTAATTCGACTTTATCGAGTAAATCCAATTGTTCAAGAGTCATTACATCAACTAGATGATGTGGATCCTTAAAAGTAAGGGTAACAGTTTGTGGGCTCCCGGCATCAATATCATGTAATGTGTAACCGAAGCTGTCATAAGTAAATGAATCTCTCCCCGTCCATTCTGAAAGCAGAGTAATATTGACTACTTTCTGTACTTCTCGGCCATCGATCAAGGTGGCTCGATAAACAATACTCATGATTTGCTGACCACTAACTTTTGGGACAGTGATTTCGAATTGTTGTTTGCTCTCAGTGATATCACTTCCTTGAGTTTTATCCACTTCCCAAGACCATTCTTTGATCTGCTCGGGATTGTCTGTCATCACATTCAGGACTATCTGTTGCCCTTTTACTGCAACCAGCCTTGAAGCGCTAAGGGTTACATCACTTATGACCGCAGTATTTTTGATACTCACCTCTGTGGTCACCGTTCGGCTGACGTCTCCGCTCACCACGGTTAATTGCAATTGCCCTTGAATATCGGTTTCAGTAGCAGGAACAAATACGCTCAGTATCTTATTTTTTGGGGTGATTAAGCTGAGCGATGCATTATGATCCGATATCCAGCGCCACTGATATGAATCAATCACTTGGGTACTGTTAATTGTCGGCGTCACCTCTGTGCTCGCATATTCGTTAATTTCAATGTTTTCAGGCAAACTCACCGTTAATTCATTGCTATTATCAAGGGCGACAAACAGACGGCTCTCTTGACTAAATTCAGCCTTTTTATCTGTGGTAACCGTCAGCTTAATCGGATATTCGGTTAACTTATTCACATTAGGGGCGGTAAAGGTCACTGTTGAGGTAGTGATGTTATCTTTAACGGCTTCAGTCTGCTCAGTGTCAGTAATATCGAGTGAGGATAAATCCCAAATAATGGCATCGATGGCAACGTTATGGGTCAACTTGGCGCTGAGCGTGACCACATTCCCTGAAATACTTTCTACTTTATCTAATAATTCAATATACACAGTGGGCTTGTCGACATCGTTAGGGACGATGGTCAGTTTCAATGTCTGTTTACTTTGATTACCACCGCTGTCGGTGGCGGTCAAGGTGATCATCGTCATCAACGTCGTGGTGACGTCTGGCAGAGTTAACGTGGTGGTTAAACTTTTTTTATCTGAAAACCTAATATCATTATTTTCAGCTTGCCACTCAACCGTGACCTTATCATTTTGAGGATCTTTGACACTGGCGATCAGTATCATGCTTTGACCACCTTGCGCTTGTTGATGCTCGCTCAGCGTAATAACCGGGGCTTGATCATTGGTAATAACGGGAGGTGGAGTATCGGTAATGACGGGATCATTCTTAGGAGTACTCGTCACGCCCTCACTACTAGAACCACCACAGCCAGATAACAACAGTGAAAACGTTAATAGAATAAGTGAAGTAAACTTGTTCATACATTCCTTGTATACTTTATATTTAATTGAGCAAGAATAATAACTTACTAACAACTTAAAGAACATAAAAATCTATTTAATTAACACTGAGGGATAAATGTAATGAATAACCTCCCAAATAGATAAAATAAACAGGCACAAAAAAGCCCTGATAAAAATCAGGGCTTATTGCTCATCTTAAAGATGAAGATGGTACCCGAGGCCGGACTTGAACCGGCACGCTTATTCAGCGAGGGATTTTAAATCCCTTGTGTCTACCGATTCCACCACTCGGGCAAACTCGTTGATATTGACAATACGTATTATCGGTAGTTAATACTGCATTACTCTTAATAATCAAAGTAACACTCATCAATGTCTAAATATGGAGGCGCGACCCGGAGTCGAACCGAGATGGACGGATTTGCAATCCGCAGCATAGCCATTCTGCCATCGCGCCATTTAATCTTATTGTTCAGCATTAATTTTATTAAAATAGAGATTGGAGCGACATATCGGGTTCGAACCGATGACCTATACCTTGGCAAGGTATCGCTCTACCAACTGAGCTAATGTCGCATCTCTATATCTCTTACACTATCTATGAAAATTCACTCTATAGTGTTATGCCAAACTGCAGATTAAGTTATGCTAATAAGCTTTCCCTTGACTGCGGAATGGCATTCTACCGATTTAGCGCCAAGAGTCAATCGTATATATCACAATAAATAACTGCTTGGACACTAAATGGCCTTATTGCATTTTAATCATTCGATTCGGCGGTTAAATCACTCCAAGCAGCCATGATATAATTCATCATTGACCAGAATGTGAGTACAGCTGCAACATAAAATAAGGCATAAGCAGCATAAGTCACGAATTCGTGAGGGTGCCAAATTAATCCTGTAATGGCAGTCATTTGCGCCGCAGTCTTATATTTACCAATCCAAGATACCGCCACTGAGCCACGCTTACCTATCTCAGCCATCCACTCTCTCAGTGCTGAAATAACCATCTCTCTACCAATCATAAACAATGCAGGTAGCGTCATCCAAATACTGTTGTACTGATCAACAAGCAGAACCAAGGCAGTAGTGACCATGATTTTATCAGCAACCGGATCCAAAAAAGCCCCAAAACGGGTTGATTGCTTTAGCTTTCTCGCCGCATATCCATCAAGAGCATCTGTGACTGCTGCTAACCAAAATACAAATGCTGCAGCGAAAGGTGACCAAGAATAAGGCAGATAAAAAATAACAACAAACACAGGCAATAAGCCCAACCTGAATAAAGTTAACGCGATAGGTATATTAAACGGCATGAGAAAACCAAAATGTTAAAAGCTAAGTCAATCTTGCCTTAATTTTATGACCCTCGCAATGAATCATGTATCGTTTGTGCCATTTCTACACTAATACCTGGCACTTTTGCCAATTCAGACACACTGGCACCTTTCACTTCCTGAATTCCACCTAAATATTGCAGTAATGCTTTGCGCCGTTTTGGTCCTATTCCTTCAATGGACTCTAAGCTTGACGTGTTGCGTGTTTTTTGACGCTTATTACGATGACCGGTTATTGCAAATCGATGAGATTCATCACGAATGTGCTGAATAAGGTGTAAAGCACCAGAATCAGAAGGTAATGTAAAAGCGTGTTCATTTTCTCCGTATATTAAGGTTTCTAAACCGGGTTTTCTCCCCTCTCCTTTTGCGACACCGATTAATAAAGGTGCGATATCTAGCTGAGCAAACTTTTCATCCACGATTTCCTGAGCAATCCTTAATTGCCCTATCCCACCATCAATAAACAGGATATCAGGAATTTTACCAGTCTTGTCAATATGATCAAATCGTCTGGTGATCGCTTGCTTCATGGCTGCATAATCATCACCTGGGGTGATCCCATTGATGTTGTATCGACGATATTCTGCTTTATGAGGTCCTTCACGGTTAAACACAACACATGAAGCGACTGTACTCTCTCCCATCGTGTGGCTGATGTCGAAGCATTCCATTCTGGTTATTGCACTGGAGATTTCAATCGCTTCTTCTAAAAGTAAAAATCGCTGCTCAACCGTATTTTTATGGGATAAGCGAGTATTGACCGCATTAGTGGCATTGGTTAATGCTAATTTTAAAAATTTGGCTCTATCGGCTCTGACCTTGGTTTTAATCTCGACTTTTTTCTCTAATGCTTGTTGTATCGCAACCTCTAACGTAGCGAGATCAGCAAAATCGTGACTCAATAGTATTTCTTTAGGGATCGTTCGCTGAACATCGGCATTAAGATAAAACTGCAGCATAAACGAGCTCAATACTTCGTCTAATTCCGTTTTTGCCGGTACGATAGGATAATAGCTTCGACTACCAAATATTTTACCGTCACGAATAAAGAGTAAATGAAAGCAAGCCACACCTGATGCATAATAAGCACCGATGACATCCATATTTCCTGATGCATGAGACACCTCCTGCTGCTCAGTCACTCTCCTTAACGCGGCGATTTGATCTCTAAATTTCGCCGCTTGTTCATACGCTAACGATTGAGCCGATAATTCCATCTTGGAAACAAGCTCTGCCATCACCCATTGATCTCGACCTTTGAGGAATAAATTTGCCAGTTTAACTTGTGCTGAATATTCTTCATCACTTATTTTGCCGACGCATGGTGCACTACAACGACCGATCTGATATTGCAGACAAGGCCGAGAGCGCGATTTATAATACACATCGTCACATTGTCTGATTGGAAAAATTTTTTGCAACAAATGCAAACTTTCTCTTACCGCTCCCCCATTTGGATAAGGCCCATAATACGTGCCTTTATGTCGCTTAGGACCACGATGATAAGCAAGCCTTGGGTGCTGATGATCGCTAAGTAGTATATAGGGATAAGACTTATCATCACGAAGTAAGACATTGTACCTAGGCATATATTGCTTGATGTAGTCATTTTCAAGCAGCAAAGCATCCGTTTCGCTGTGCGTCAAAGTGACATCAATATTGACGATGTGTGACACTAATGTCTTGGTTTTTATGTTAGGAAGGTTTTGCCTAAAATACGAAGTGAGCCGCTTCTTGAGATCTTTTGCTTTCCCAACATAAATCACTTTCCCTTCATTATCGTACATTCGGTAAACACCCGGTGACGAAGAGACACTTTTCAAAAATGATTTTGAATCAAACTGATCAGACATAATGTTCAAATTAACAAGGGTTAAAACTGGCCTGTATCTAACATTTTATATCGGATCGCTAAACGGGTAAGTTCAACATCACCGCTAATCCCTAATTTGGCAAATAATCGATAACGGTAACTATTCACTGTTTTGGGGCTTAAATTGAGCTGCTCGGAGATATCACTTACTTTTTCACCACTTGTGATCATCATCATGATTTGTAACTCACGCTCAGAAAGCGACTTAAATGGATTTTCAGCCGTCTGATTAAACTGACTTAAGGCCATTTGTTGTGCTATTTCAGGTGATAAATATCGCTGACCATGGACAACCTGTCGAATGGCTTGCAATACTTCTGGCGGTGTCGCAGCTTTGGTCAAGTACCCGGAGGCACCTGCTTGCATCACTTTAGTCGGGAAAGGGTCCTCAGTATGGATCGTTAGAACAATGATTCTGGCATGTGGTTGATACCTTAGGATTTTTCGTGTCGCTTCCAGCCCACCAATCCCAGGCATGTTCATGTCCATCAATATGACATCAGCTTCATTATTTCGGCTCCATTGAACAGCAGTTTCACCATTGCCTGCTTCACCGACCACTTTAATTCCGCGCTCATCTTCGAGAATACGCCGTATCCCCGTTCTAACTAATTCATGATCATCGACTAAATATACAGAAATCAACTCAAATCTACCTTAGAGGTAAGCGTATGGAACAGGCTCGATCCAACATCATATCAAACGTAATTTAGCCCATATACCAATAATAGGAAAGCGGTATTTATCATATCGTTACAGAATCAATTTACACCCACAATTTGTATAAAAAAATTGACAACCAAGTATCTGATATTACTGTATTCTAACAGTGACTGAACAAGGTTAAGGTTAATGCCACTCAAGCATCAAATTGTTTATAAAACAGCCGTTCAAACGCCAAATGTAAATAAATTGGTTAACTATCGAAATTAACTACTGAAATTTAAAATCTTCAGGCCTACACTGAAACCATCTAGCGTCATATACGAGGTTCTCCCTATGTCTACATTCTCGATAATTCCCCCTCTAAGCAGTGACCAAGTTTACCGTCAATCTGTACTCGCTAATCTTGCGCCTGAATGTAAGTCCACTAAACACTTAACTCCCCTCGATGAAATCGTCGGTCAGGAACGTGCACAACAGGCCGTTGAATTTGCGATGTCGATGAAAGACAAAGGCTATAACATCTATGCCATTGGACGAAATGGTTTAGGCAAACGCACCATGGTGATGCGCTACCTGAACCGACACTCTCCAGATGGACAAGCCCATTCTCTTTATGATTGGTGCTATGTCAATAATTTTGAAGAGGCCAGAACGCCTAAAATGCTTAAAATGCCTGCAGGCATAGGCAATGAATTTAAAAAAGATGTTGAAAAATTAATACTGCGTCTGGTGAAAGCCCTGCCTTTAGCCTTTGATAACGAAATGTATTATTCTCGAGCAGAAAAACTAAAAGGACTCTTAGCCAACAAACAAGAAAAAGCATTGCAAGATCTGACCAAAGAAGCACAAGCATGCAACATTAGTTTAACCATCACTCCTCAAGGTAGTTATGAGTTAATGGCGATGGATGGTGATGAGCCTTATACTGAAGAACGTTTTTCAATGCTGCCTCGAAAACAGCAAGATACACTAGAAGCCAATATTACCGCGCTGGAATCAAAACTGCGTGTCATCGTCAGAAAGTTTACGGTCTGGGAAGAAGACTATACTGATAAACAACAAAAACAAGACGAGATGGTTGCACAAGATGTTATGTCTCACTTATCCAATAAATTAAAAGATAAGTACAGTCATTTACCAGCGGTGAAAAATTATCTTATCGCGATGCATAAGGATATATTAGACAATTTGGATCTCTTTCTTGAAGAGAATGAGGAACAACTGGCACTGTCCTACGCTTCTTTGGATAAAAAGATGCCACGTCGCTATCAAATCAATGTATTGATCCACCAAGATGAAGGTGTAATGCCGATCATTATTGAAGAAAGTCCCAATTACCATAGCATTTTTGGTTATATAGAAAACGCAACTTTTAAAGGAACCATCTTTTCTGACTTTTCATTGATCCGCCCAGGTAGCTTACATAAGGCTAATGGAGGGGTCCTCATGATAGATGCGGCGAAAGTACTCGATCAACCTTATGTTTGGGATGGGCTTAAGCGAGCACTGCGTTCACGCAAACTCAGTTTAAGTTCTCTGGAACGAGAGGTCACCCTATCAGGAACGATTTCCCTCGATCCTGAAGCCATTCCTTTAGATGTGAAAATTATTCTATTTGGGGATCATCATACCTACCAGCTGCTGCAGCATTATGATCCCGAATTCAGTGAACTTTTCAGGGTAACTGCGGACTTTGAAGATGAGATGCCACGAACCGATAAGTCCGAGGCTCAGTACGCTCAATTTATTTCCAGTATCATCCATGGCAATAAAATGCTGCATTGTGATAGAAATGCCATCAAACGGATCATCGAGTTCAGCTCACGTCAGGCCGGCGATCAAAATAAGCTCTCGTTACACTCTGCCGATATCGCCAACCTTTTGCGCGAATCTAATTATTGCGCTCGAGCGATGAATGCCAATATGATCCGCTCAGGCCATGTAGAGCAAGCACTGCATAATCATGAATTACGAGTTTGCCGCCTTAAAGACAATATCATGCAAAGCTTTATTAATGGCACCACACTCATCAACACCCAAGATCATGTTATCGGTCAAGTTAATGCATTGTCGGTTATTAGTACCTCAGATCATCAATTTGGTGCGCCTAACCGCATTACAGCGACAACCTCTTTTGGCGAAGGCAAAGTATTCGATATTGAACGTAAAGTTGATTTAAGCGGCAGTATCCACTCAAAAGGAGTGATGATCCTCTCAGCTTACTTAGCATCGATCCTCGGTAAAACAGCAAAGATCCCACTTACGACTCATATCACATTTGAACAATCTTATGGAGGCGTCGATGGTGACAGTGCGACAATGGCTGAACTTTGCGCCATCATCTCAGCGTTCTCAGAATTGCCTATCCGACAAGATATTGCCATTACGGGATCAATGAATCAATTCGGTGAAGCTCAGCCCATTGGGGGAGTCAATGAAAAAATTGAGGGGTTCTTCGATGTCTGTAAAATTAAAGGCCGTAGCCCTACTCAAGGGGTTATTATCCCTAAATCAAATGTGCAAAACTTAATGCTACGCAGCGATATTGTTGACGCGATTAAAAAAGCGCAATTTAGTATCTGGGCAATCGACAATATCACTCAGGCAATAGAAATATTGATGGGGTGCAGTGCAGGGCTCAATACAAACATGAACAATGTTATCAAGACCAACACCCAGATTGAGCATCCAAGTGACTCCATCTTTGGTATGGCTCAGTCACGACTAAATTTACTCAGATCAGCTAAGACTGTAGAAATACAACATAGTAACCATTAGGTACTCATTATCGAGTAAAGGAACAAGCATTTTACTGCCTTAGCCATAAACTAAAACCTCAGCGAATGCTGCTGAGGTTTTATCAATAAACTCAATAAAAAACGATCAAAACATACTTGGTTTACACCAGTGCTGCTTGCAACTGTGGCACGATCTGCTTTTTGCGGCTTAATACACCGTCAAGCCACACTCTATCATTAACACAAACTTTACCGTAAGCACGTTCAATTAAGCTTGCATCATCACTGACAACTAGTAACTCAGATCCTTCTTTCATGATATCTGTTAACAGCAAAATCACGCTATGGCGCTCACCTTCGGCTTTTAATGCAAGAATATCCGCTTCAAGCTCAGCTTTAATATTGTCAAACACTGATAAGTCGATGACTTCTAGCTGGCCAATGCCAATTTTCTTGCCATTCATGTTAAAATCTTTGAAATCACGCATCACAAGATCCCGTGCTGACGTTCCTGAAACGGCAGATTTGACCTTGAACATATCCATCCCAAGCGCCTTAAAATCTTCAATCCCAGCAATTTCAGCCAGAGCTTCCACACACTTAATATCAGCCGTGGTGCAAGTTGGAGATTTAAAAATCACCGTATCGCTTAAAATCGCACACAGCATAATACCCGCGATGTCTTTAGGGATTTTGACACTGTGGAAATCAAACATCATCTTAATAATGGTATTACTGCAACCGACAGGACGGATCCAACACTCAAGTGGGGTTGATGTGGTCAAGTCACCCAACTTATGGTGATCAACAATACCAACAATGGTGGCTTGAGCAATATCATCCGGCGCCTGAGTTAACTCAGAGTGATCGACAATATACACTTCTTCACCCGCATAGCTTGTCTTAAACTCTGGTGCTTCAAATCCAAATTTTTCTAAAATAAACGCTGTTTCAGGTGATAACTCACCTAAACGAGCCGCAATTGCCGGCTCATTGATCTGATTTTTTAAGTAAGCAAGTGCAATCGCACCACAAATTGAATCTGAATCTGGGATCTTATGTCCCACAACATAAACTGACATTGATAACTCTCCTATATATTCAACTAGATACACATAGAGCTAAACCACCTCAAGATGCAGGATCCGGCATGTCGAGACGTGATTAAGCTGAAAATATGAAATAGCTGGACTAATTATACATTCTATCAAATTGAGTGATTTTGAAAATGATTAACTGTAAACAAAGGCGTAAAACTCGCAACGGTAGGGTAAATGAGCACACATCATAAGAAAATAACCAAACAACGTAGTTATCATTTATCAGCAAAGCAGTTTTACTCAAACATTTGAGGACAATTGATATACGCATTCACTGGTATGCTTATCGTGAAGTGCACAGGGTATTTTTATCACGGTAATTCATTGATTGTGCTAAAAGCGCTTGATTCTGACGACTTTCATCACTTCAATCTCAAATCCTGCTACTTTTTCTTGTTCAGCATAATAGGTCATGTTGACTTTATTACCCTTAAGGCATCGAAATTTTTTCGGCCGCTTAAACTTAAAAGGAACATCACATCCTTCTATCATAACAGTATGTTGAACCCACTCTTCAACTTCCCTTTGAGTATGAGAAGTGATCTTCACTCCTTCCGTGTGAATGAGTTTGTTATGGTTAGCAAGCATTTTATCGAGACTAGACTTCATTATTCCCCCTTTTAGCCATGTTTATAATAGCAAGCCAATGAGGATTTAGCACGCTATCTGTTGTGATGACGAAATATCAGAGTCAACATAAAGATGAGCGAAAACTGAAAAGGGTGGAATTTAAGGGGGTGGTGAAAGCCAGAGTCCCTTCTCTGGCTTAGTCGCACTTTATAGTTTAATCGCCAGTTCAGCACCTTGACGTATGGCCCGCTTAGCATCCAGCTCCGCGGCAACATCGACACCGCCAATTAAATGGACAGGTAATCCAGTCGCCTTCATCTCATCGAGTAATGTTCTATTTGACTCCTGCCCAGCACACAAGACGACATTATCAACGGGCAAAATTTCATCTTTTTCATCCACTGTTATGTGTAACCCTTGCTCGTCAAATTGACGGTAATTAACGCCCGTTCTCATCTTAACCTGATGCTTCTTAAGTACCAGCCTATGTATCCAACCAGTGGTCTTACCTAACCCTTTACCCATTTTGCTTTTTTTACGTTGCAATAAATAAATATCACGATGTGCGCTAGTATCAACCGGGGCCATTAGCCCACCACGTTCAGAGTATTCCTTATCGATCCCCCATTGTTTTAACCATTTATCAGGTTGCAGTGTGGTAGATTCTGGCTCACAAAGAAAATGGGCCATATCAAAACCAATCCCACCCGCACCAATCAAGGCAACGCGCTCGCCCAGTAAGACTTCATTGTTAAGTACTTGTTGATAATCCACCACTTTAGGGTTATCAAAGCCAGGAAGCGCTATTTTTCTCGGCACAACACCTGATGACATCACGATTTCATCAAATGGCTCATCTCTTACCACTGTGGCATCAAGTCGTGTATTTAAACGCAACTCAACATGATGTAATGCCATCTGATGAATAAAGTAACGTATGGTTTCATCAAATTCCTCTTTACCAGGAATTTTACGAGCCAAATTAAATTGCCCACCCACTTCCGATTTAGCTTCAAATAACACCACATCATGTCCACGCATTGCCGCATAAACGGAAAATGCCATCCCTGCAGGGCCAGCTCCCATCACAGCGATACGTTTCTTTTTCATCGTCGGCGTAAAATTGAGTTCCGTTTCATAGCATGCCCTAGGATTAACCAAACACGTCGCGCGTTTAAGTGCAAAGGTATGATCAAGACAGGCCTGATTACACCCAATGCACGTATTGATAAGCTCAGGTGTCCCTGCTTGGGCTTTGTTAACAAAATCGGCGTCTGCTAAAAAAGGCCTGGCCATCGAGACCATATCGGCTTGACCTGACGCAAGAATATGTTCCGCAATGTCAGGCGTATTAATGCGATTCGTTGCCACTAAAGGGATCGTGATTTCTTGCTTAAGGCGCTCTGTTACCCAAGCAAATCCCCCTCTTGGTACACTGGTGGCAATTGTCGGTACTCGCGCTTCATGCCAACCAATCCCGGTATTCATGATCGTGACACCAGCACGTTCTAACAATTTTGCTAACTCAACGACTTCATCCCAACTTGAACCATTGTCAACAAGATCCAACATGGATAATCTAAAGATAATAATGAAATCATCACCCACTTTTTGTCTAATACTACGGACGATCTCTAATGGAAACTTGATTCTATTTGCAAAACTTCCTCCCCATTCATCCTCACGAACATTGGTACGCGAAGAGACAAATTGGTTAATCAAATAGCCTTCTGATCCCATCACCTCAACACCATCGTATCCCGCTCTTTGGGATAACGCAGCCGAAGAAGCATAATCTTTAATCGTCCCACAAATTTGCCTAGCAGACATCGCCGAAGGGGTAAAGGGGGTGATAGGGGATTTAATTTTACTCGGTGCTTGGGAAAAAGGATGGTAACCATAACGGCCAGCATGTAAAAGTTGCATACAAATCTTTCCACCAGCTTCATGTACCGCTTTCGTCACAACTTGATGTTTGCCTATTTGCCATGGAAAGCTTAACTGACAAGCATTAGGGGCTAAACGTCCACGTAAGTTAGGCGAGATCCCACCAGTGACAATTAAGCCTACGCCTCCTACAACACGCTCTTTGTAAAATTGTGCGAGTTTCTCAAACCCGCCTTTCTCTTCCTCTAAGCCAGTATGCATAGATCCCATCAGTACACGGTTTTTTAACGCTGTAAAGCCCAGATCTAAGGGGGCTAATAAATGCGGAAACGACATTCAAACATCCTTTTAAAACAAGTGATTAAAATTAGCATACCTCTTGTTTTATCTAAGCTCAACTAAGTTGTGGCACAATCATGAACAGATCCCTTTACAATTGATTTTCCCTATCGCAGCATTTTCAGTTAGCATAGTCATATTAACGAAATAAAGGATTGGATCATGCCCGCTAACCCCTCATTAGTAAAAAGAATGTCTCGGCTCCTATGGAGAACCCTAAACGGTGTAAGAAAGTTAATTTTGAATGTTATTTTTTTCGGTCTGCTTATCGCCATTATCGTTTCGATCAGCATTGATGATAATGTAGAAATAGAAGCCGGATCGGCATTAGTGTTAGATCTATCAGGCGCTATCGTTGAACAACAAAGACCCGTTGATCCCATACAAACAGCCATGGAAAACGGTCACGACACTGAAGGGGAAATATTACTTGCTGATGTGCTTAATGCCATTGATAACGCAGCACAAGATACTCGTATTTCATCCATAATATTGGATATTGGTAACCTAAAATGGACTGGGGTGAGTAAACTCCAGTCCATCGGTGATGCACTCAGCCGTTTCAAAGAGTCTGGCAAACCCATCATTGCTGAAGCTAACTGGTATGGGCAAAATCAATACTTTCTCGCAAGCTTTGCCGACACCATCTACTTAAACCCCCAAGGGGCTGTTGAAATGGAAGGCTTAAGTCGTTACAGACAATATTATAAATCCGCACTCGATAAGTTGAAGATTAATGCACACATCTTTCGTGTCGGTACATTCAAATCTGCGGTTGAACCTTTTATCCGAGATGATATGTCCCCAGCGGCAAAAGAAGCCAACTTAGCCCTACTAACAGATATGTGGAATAGCTACCAAACGGTCGTCGCTCAGAATCGCAAGATGACTGGCGAAGATTTAGTATTAACAGCGCAGCGTTATATTGATGAACTCGATAAAGCAGAAGGTCAATCAGCTCAAATGGCGCTGAACATGGGCTGGGTCGATAAATTAGTATCAGCCGAGGGTTTTAGACTCGATATGCTTGAGTTAGTGGGAGCTTCAGCAGAAGGTCATCGTTATAAACACGTCAATTTTTATGACTACCTAAGCTTAATCACCTTACCTCCTCAGCTGCCAAACAGCGATACTGTCGGCATCATCGTCGCTAAAGGCACCATCCTTAATGGTCACCAACCCGCAGGGGAAATAGGGGGAGAAAGTACCTCGACTTTACTGAGGAAGGCTCGTTTTGATGATAATATTAAAGCGGTAGTATTAAGAGTCGATAGCCCTGGTGGCAGCGCTTTTGCTTCAGAACAAATAAGACAAGAAGTCATAGCACTAAAAACCGCAGGTAAGCCCGTGGTGGTTAGTATGGGAAGCTACGCCGCATCAGGCGGATATTGGATTTCTGCCAGTGCAGATTATATCTACGCCACCCCAACGACTTTAACGGGATCTATCGGCATATTTGGGATGCTCACCACTTTTGAAGATTCATTGTCGAGTATTGGTGTTCACACTGATGGCGTCGCGACATCACAATGGGCAGGAATGTCGGTGACCAAAGGGTTAACCCCTGAAATAAAAGCCGTTATTCAACGTCATATTGAACGCGGCTACCGCGATTTTATTTCTTTAGTCGCCAGTGAACGTGACATGAGTATTGATGATGTTGACAGCATCGCTCAAGGCCGAGTTTGGTCAGGACGAAAAGCACTGGAACTTGGACTTGTTGACGAATTAGGCGATCTAGAGCAAGCAGTCACAAAAGCTGCCGAAATGGCTAAACTCGACCATTATGATAGTGAACTCATTGAACAAGAACTCACACCACAAGAATTGTTTATCAAAGAAATAATGTCATCAGCTAGCGCCTACTTGCCACAATCAGTAACGGCAGACAATACTTCCGTTATCACGCAACTATTGTCTCAATGGTCAAGTGCTATCGATGACTTTAATGCTTTCGATGATCCCAACGGTATGTATTTATTATGCGACAATTGTAATTTGTAACCACTGACATTTCATCTCTACAGCCCGATGAAACGATAATTTCTCGGGCTTGTTAATGTTCATACTCAACCATTCCCCCCATTCTCATGTCCATTTATTTGGTTTTATCATTGGGCAAAGGCACTCAAACAAGTATACTGCGGTCAATCAATGTTAACTAGACATTCATCATGACAAAACGTTCCATCTACGTTGCCTATACAGGCGGCACCATAGGTATGCAAAAAACGGCGCAAGGATTTGCACCCATCGCAGGGTTTCTCACCGACTGTGTTAAATCTATGCCTGAGTTTTACCATGATGAAATGCCTAATTTTGTCATACATGAATACAGTCCTTTAATTGACTCTTCAGATATGGCCCCCACCGATTGGCAAAGGCTCGCCAATGACATCAAAGATAATTATGATCTTTATGATGGCTTTGTTATCTTGCATGGCACTGACACCATGGCCTTTACCGCTTCAGCCCTTTCCTTTATGCTGCAAGGACTTTCAAAACCGGTCATAGTGACAGGATCACAGATCCCATTGGCACAGTTAAGATCTGATGGACAAACTAACTTATTAAACTCGCTTTACATCGCCGCAAACTATCCAATTGCTGAGGTATCTTTATTTTTCAACAATAAATTGTTCAGAGGTAATAGAACCACAAAAGCACATGCTGATGGATTTGGTGCTTTTGCATCACCCAACTTTCCTTTGTTAGTCGATGCGGGTATTAAAATTCGGTTAAAAGCCGGAGTGATAGCCACCAAAGGCCCAAAAGAGCTAGCCGTCGCAACGATTAGCCCACAGCCTATTGGCGTAGTGACCCTCTACCCAGGGATCACCACAGATATCATTGAAAATATTTTACAGCAACCCGTTAAAGCGTTAATTATTCTGACTTATGGAGTAGGGAATGCACCAAAAAATCCCGCGCTGTTAAAGGTGCTCTCTGATGCATCCAACAGAGGGGTTATACTTGTTAATCTAACACAATGTTGGCAAGGTAAGGTCAACATGAAAGGCTATGCAACCGGTCATGCTTTAGAAGCGGCTGGGGTGATAAGTGGATCAGACATGACCACTGAAGCGACACTGGCTAAATTACATTATTTGCTATCTAAACCTTTGACACCCGATGAAGTTCGAACCGCGATGCAGCAAGATTTAGTCGGTGAATTAACCGAGGATTAACAGAGAAAACCTAGGAGTTTATTCCTAGGTTTCTCATCTATTTTACAAATCTTTCTCTTTAAACTCGGCGATAGCCTCACCTTTAAACTGTTTCTTAAGCTCAGACTTCGACAGTTCGTTTAGCGCCCCTCCACGACTAATCGTGAAATGATCAGTTTGATTGAGTCTTCTTGCTTGGTATAGCATAACCAGTTGCAGAGTCGATTCACGTTGTGCAGGCGATAACACCGTACCATCTTCCCATTTTCCCAGTTCAACACCACCACGAAGTCGCTCATAGACAAGCTCTGGCATCTCATCAATCATCTTATTAATTTCTTCACTCATACTTTTTTCCGTTTATGTATCACAATCCGCAAGCGAGTGATAAGGTAACCAACAAAGCCAACAACAAAACAGGCACTGCCAATATAAGCGCGTAAACCTTGGGCTGACTCGCCACCCCAACACCACACCACTACACCTGCAATAAACACAGACATGGACAATAATCCATGATTAATCAGCTGATTCGAACGTTTGATGTGAGAGATTTTACTCACAAGCTCGGTATCTTCTGACACATGGCAACCGCAATATTGGCAATGGCTTGCTTTACTTGAGATCCGTTTATTGCAAGTTGAACATTCAATCAACGCCATCACATCCCCTCAAAAACTGATTAGCTTAATGACTACTGAACTCATGCTATACCCCAAAATGATGTAAACATACACAATTTTGCATGTCGAAATAATTGAGGAGATCTGCGATCCATCACCGTAAATGATCAACGACTGCTAACATAGCAATCAAAGAAGCCTCACCGAAATACATAGATCGCTCAGGTGACCAACCGGTCATCTGATCTGGCATATTATCATTATCTTTAAACGGCATCTCTAATGTGTTTGACAGGCAAGAAAATGTTTCGCCAACCCAATTGGAAGCAACGGTCATATTCGCCTTACCCGGTTCATCTTTATCATAGCCAAACTCAGTTTGAAAGTCAGCACTGGTTAATAATAATGCATCGACGAATTGTTTCTGCAGTTTAACCTTAGACTCGTCATACGATGGGATCCCTTCACAGCCTGCAAGAAAAACAAAAGGAAGCGCTTCGTCACCGTGTACATCATAAAACAAATCCACACCTGTTTCTTTCATCTTATGAGTCACATAATAAACTTCTGGACTCTTTTCCAAAGATGGATGTTGCCATTCTCGATTTAAATTAACCCCGAGAGCATTGGTTCTTAGATGACCACGAACACTACCGTCTGGATTCATATTAGGCACAATGTAAAAATTAGCTTTATCGAGCAGCGCTTTAGCGTTAACATTATCACCATCTAACAAGCTATTTAACAAGCCCTCAACCAACCATTCAGCCATGGTTTCACCAGGGTGTTGGCGAGCTGTGATCCAAATATTCGCTTTAGACTCATCATTATCACCGACGTTAATTAACGTCATATCACGACCGTCTAACGTTAACCCTAAATGTTCAAGGCTGACTAATGGATGAATTTGAACTGACGCGAGGAGATCTTGATGACGCTCGTAACTGTAGGGGGCAAAATAAGCAATTTGAATCGAATCGCAATCTAGCTCGACGTCAATGCTGAGCGTCCCTTCTTTATATACTGTAGGAAGACGAAACCATTGTTGTCTATCATAGGTTGCCACGGCTTGATAATTATCCCAGCCTGCAGGGTAAGAAGCTAAATCAGCATTGACAATATTCAGCCGATATTGACAGCCTATTTCACCTTCTAAACGAAAATTGAACCACTGAAAAAATTCATCACCCACATCGGGACGAATAGCCAGTTGCACATCTTTAATATTATCTTGGTTGATAACTTCAATATTACCACCATCAAAATTGGCGCTGATCCGCATAACAATTCCTTATATTATCAATGACAATAAGCCACTAATAGCTTGTCTGATACGCTATAGGATAAACGAAAATGCGCCGCAGAGCAGCCCGAAAAGTAAAAAATGACCTAATTAAGGACCCAAACACCATCAGCTTTACATCACTAAGATGCAAAGCTGTAACCCTGGCCTCTAACGGTGTTGATTAACGTTTTAGGTAACGCTATATCGGCCAGTTTTCTGCGGGTATTACTGATATGCATATCTAAATTTCGATCGAACCTACCAAGCTCTTTTTGTAATACACTACGCTGCAACTCTTGTTTAGTGATCACCTCACCTTTTCGCTCAAACAAATATTTAAATAATTTAAATTCTGTTTGAGTGAGTAACACCTTCTTAGTAGCAATAGAGACGCAGTATTGCATATCATCAAATTTAATGTCATCTTGAATATGCTCAACCAATCCAATTCGCTCTGAACGAACCAAATCAACACGACGTTGCAATGCCAAAATTCTAACTAGCAATTCTTTGATATTAAAAGGTTTTATAAGAAAGTCATCAGCCCCTAATTCGTAGCCCTTAATTCTATCATATTCACAGTCGATGGCAGAAATAATAATCACTGGGATCGGTTCTTTTCGTGCTAACAATAAACCAAAACCGTCTAATTTTGGCATCATAATATCCAGTAAAATAATGTCAGGCTTTTCATTTTCTAATATTGATAATGCCATCATGCCATCTTCAGCGCAGACAACGTGATAACCTTCTTCTTCGAGTGCTTGCTCTAATAACGCTCTAAAAACGACGTCATCATCCACCAAAAGTACTTTGTTCATCCCGACCCTAAATGCAAATACGAACAATTATCATAAACACTACTATAAGCAAAGTTGAATCGCTAGTCATTTTTATTATAAATGTCAAATTTGCGAGTAAGATCTCCAATAAAAAGTTCATTTGTCGCAACACTGGTATCACTAAAAACAAAAAAGATTACTCGTCGAGCATTAACTGTCGTATATACTTAACTGGCGCACTACCATAACGTAAAAAATGCTCATGAAAAGTCTTTAAATCAAACTTATCTCCTTCTACTTTTTTGAGCTCCTCACGAAAATCATAAATCTCACGATACCCTGAATAGTAACTGGTTAACTGCACTTGACTAAGCGTCGCTCTTTTCCACTTTCCTTGAGCTTCAGCTGTCTGCTGGAATGCTTCTTCTGTCATCAAGCTCATTGCTTCTTGCTCAGTCATCCCCTTCACATGAATGCTGTAATCGAGGATTGTGTTCACTATGACACGTAAATTCCACTTGTAATACATCAGCCACATTTCAGGCTCGAAATGACCATAGCCTTCTTCAAGCATCATACGTTCGGTATACACAGCCCAACCTTCAACCATGGCACCATTACCAAATAGACTTTTAATCATGCTAGGGGACTCATTTGAATATACCAATTGAGTATAATGACCCGGGATCGCTTCATGAATATTCAGCACCTGTAAAATCCAATGGTTATATTCACGTAAATAGCTTTCGGCAGCCTCATCATCCATAGCATCCAGTGGTGTCACATTGTAATAAGTATTACTCGACTTTTCATAGGGACCTGGTGCGCTAATTGATGCTCCAGCAAAACCACGCATATAGGTAGGGGTTTCACGAACAACTAATGGTTTTTCTGGATTAAGGCTAACTAGGCTGTTCTCATTAACAAACTTTATTAGCTCAGGAATTTGTGCCCTCACCTCATCAACGAAGTTCTCACGCTTAACATGTTTGGTTGACAATTTATCGATCAACTGGCGCGTCGCTTTATTTTGATCTTTAGGTTGATGGGTATCAAAATACGTAGACCATAACTGAGATGTGATCTTAGCCATCTCTTCCTGAACTCTTGTCTTATCTTCAAGGGCTTTTTCATACAGCGCCTTAGCACTCATACCCGATTGGATCTCAAACGAAAACTTCTGCTCATAGCGTTCTTCACCAATTCTAAAACTCCGCGCTCCTTGTTGCTCTAATTTAGTGACTAAAGTTGATAACCATTCAATATGTTCAGTAATAGCCAAAATAGACAAATTAATTCTTTTTTCAAATAGTAATTTATCTGCTGTTGTGAGTCCTGAATTTTTTGCTGAATCAAGCAAATTATCATCCAGCACAGATAATGCCCCTTGATTCTGCATTAATGCTAATTGCGTATGCTCCAATGTCGGGTTGACAATATTTTGCCGTGCCGCTTCATAATAAGCAGGTACATTGTTAAGTCGCGCAAGTACAGAGCGAAGTCGAGAATCAAGGGGAGCAAAATCTTCATTAATAAGCTGAGCAAATCCTCCAGCGACATTGTAAGTACTAGGATCCCACTGCCAAGATTTGAATGTCGTGATATCCCATAGAGCACGCGTTAACAGATCCTTAATTAAATGGTAATCGATACGTTCGTTAGGTGACAATGTGGCTAAGTCAAAACGAGCTAATTTAGCCAGTTCTTGCTTATTAAACGCAATGGATAACGCGCGATTTGGCTCATTAGGAACTTTTAACACACCATCATATTTGTGATAGCCGCTGTACAATGCCCAGGTGGGGGACTCCCGCCAAAAATCACTCAAGAAATGTGAAGAAAATTGACGAAAACTAACGTTCTCTTTGTTCACTGTTACAGGCACTATTGGCGTACTGAGATCCTGATGTTGACAGGCTGTGAGCCCGAAAAATGTCAAGGCAATCATCAAGGGTAATCTTGCTTTTTTCATACTCTTCCTAATTTTATTCGTTTGAGCTCGTTAATATAACGCTCGAGATAAAGATGGTGGCTATATTATCTGTATCAACTCAGACAGATTGCGTAATAAGGGCCCTGTTAATAAATCACTATCTGTACACCTCATGTCCAATCGATTTAATTCGCACATCAGCGTCCTCTTAGCTGTCCTTGTGCCCAACATTTAACATCAGCAAAACGATACTTCTCAAACTGAGCAAAACCTTGACAAGATCTCAACTTCAATTTAGTAAACAATGGGGTGGGTAAACCGCATAGAAAGCGAGCGATCAAAACAGGAGTACAAGCATCACCTAACTTAGTGACTGCATTCAAGCAGACTTGATCAACCTCATAATCATCCAGTGGTTTTTGGTACGGCACAGGGGGAAGTATCGCCGGCTCACCACAGCAAGCAGAACAAACGCCACAATCTGTCGTCATCTGATCATCAGCAAAATAGTGAGCAAGCTGACGACTTAAGCATTGAGTTGACGTTAATAGTGTCACCAATTGATTGATTCTGGCGACTTCACTGGTTTCCTTATCTGTAAAACGGTGCGACAGTGAGGCGGTAAGCGCTTTTTCATCAAAATGACTCTCTACTATTTGATAAACCTGAGTCATCTGCTTGCTTTGCAATTCAATCATCCCTTTCTCATCAAGGTAATTAATCGCGGTTAACACTCTTTGCCTATCACTGGAATAGTGCTGGTTTAATGCATCAAAGTTAATACTAAACCAGATTTTTGCTCTATCGGCAGTGGTCAATATGGCACGGATAAAATCCCGCCTTTCCTCTTTAAAATATTCGATAATCTCAGCTTGCGGCATAAGAAACTTGAATTTATATTCAGCAAAATAGCTGTAGGTCGGTTTAATAATATTAAGTAACTCTAAATACACCAGCAAGGTCTTCAACGATAGGAGTCGAATATTTGATTGATTGGAAAGACTGTTTAGCACCACTTCCCACTGAGCTAATGCCGAACCGGTATTTCCTGCCACCGCTTTACCGATCTCTTTTAGTACAACGGCAATACCACTAGGCTCTGGAGTATCACCATACACAAAATTCTCTAATGTGCTTAAATTGTCTCCATTAGCGAGCACCAAACAATCTGCATCACCACCATCACGTCCTGATCGGCCTATTTCTTGAGCATAGTTTTCAATGGATTTAGGTAAGTCATAATGCACCACAAAACGAATGTCAGTTTTATCGACACCCATTCCAAAAGCGATGGTGGCCACAATAATGCCCTGTGCACCTGACATAAACTCATCTTGTATAGACTGGCGTATTTCATGGTTCATGCCAGCATGGTAAGCTTTAGCTTGAATACCTCTAGCGTTAAGATGTGCAGCAACCTGCTCCGCTGTCTGCTGTAAGGTGACATAGATGATCCCAGCATAATGTAACCGAGTTTGTAACCATTTAAACAGGTAATCTATTTTTTCATCACTGCATAGCCCTTTAACCGCCAAATGTAAATTGTGGCGATAAAAACCTGTTAAGATCACATTGTCAGTGTCGATCCCAAATTTGTTGCCCATATCCTGAATGACCTGAGGCGTCGCTGTCGCTGTTAACAGCAGAGTTTGAGGAATATTCAACTCTTGTCGATACCGAGGAAGTTTAAGGTAATCAGGTCGAAAGTTATGTCCCCACTCCGAAATACAGTGGGCCTCATCGACAACTAAAAGCGAAATAGGGATCTCACTGATAAACTGCCTAAATCGCTCGTTGTTTAGCCTCTCCACTGAGATCATTAGGATTTTTAACTCGCCGGTTCGTGCTCTTCTCATCACATCATTGGTTTCATCATGACTTTGGGTTGAATCAATACTCGCAGCAGGAATGTCTTTACTCTTAAGAAACCCTATTTGATCTTGGATCAACGCAAGTAAAGGAGACACTACAATGGTCAAATGAGGTAAACAGAGTGCCGGAAGCTGATAACACAATGATTTTCCCGAGCCAGTGGGAAATATGGCGGCGGCGCTGTGGCCCTCAAGTATGGTACGGACCACTTGTTCTTGACCAAGTCTGAACTCACTGAAACCAAAATGGGATTGCAATAATTGCTGCACGTAAGAAACCTGCTGAAAAAATAATGAGACACTCAATAGTGCCAATAGAGGTCTACTTAAGCAAGAAGACTATTATCTGATACGTTTATTATTTCATATTGAAATAAAGTAAGCATAACATTCAGGTTGATAAAAATTATCATTCATCATAATTAACGATTTAAAAAAAGACGATTTGATTAGCTAATACACAAATGATTGAAATGTATATTTTACCACTTGACCATCACCGGACTTTTGCGTAAGGTACCGCCCCGTTAGCAAGCAAAGCAATTGGTTTTATTGTTAGTTTGTAAACCATAAATTGGTGAGTTGGCTGAGTGGCTGAAGGCGCACGCCTGGAAAGTGTGTATGGGTTTATAGCCCATCTAGGGTTCGAACCCCTAACTCACCGCCATATTTAGAAAAAGGGCTATCATATTGATAGCCCTTTTTCGTATACGATATTAAAAGTAACATACTTTACATAAAAAGCCTTTCACATAAAAGGCTTTTTTATCCTAGTCAATCAACCTGATGAAAACGTTAAGAAGCATCTTCTTCAGATTGATACTTTGCAGCAATCTCAGAGATCAAGGTTTGCAATTCGCCTTGTTGGAACATCTCTGTCAAAATATCGCAACCGCCAATTAATTCACCTTCGATCCACAATTGCGGAAAAGTAGGCCAATTAGCATATTTTGGTAATTCACTACGTATATCTGGATGCTGTAAAATATCAACATACGCAAATTGTGCATTGCAGTTAATCATAATTTGAGCAACTTGAGATGAAAAACCACAACTCGGCAATTTAGGAGACCCTTTCATGTATACTATGATAGGATTTTCAGATAACTGCTGTTTGATTTTATCTACCGTTTCGTTTGTTTCCATTTTTATTTCCTAACTCGTATGCGATAACGAACAAATTTCCCCTATTGTACTTCAGGTAACACAAGAACTAAAACCTACTTTTTAGAGGGTTTTTATTTACCGTTTTTTTCGATTGCAATAATCTTATAATTGAACATACTGTTGGTGATTTTTCTAGTAAAATCATTCTAACAAGTACTATAAATCAATTTTATATTGAGTGGAGAAACGCAATGGCTTTTGAATTACCTGCATTACCTTACGCTAAAGATGCTCTTGAACCGCATATTTCTCAAGAAACTATCGAATATCATTATGGCAAACATCATAACACTTATGTTGTTAAGCTTAACGGCTTGGTAGAAGGTACTGAATTAGCAGAAAAAAGCTTAGAAGAAGTCATTAAGACATCTTCTGGTGGGGTTTTCAATAATGCTGCACAAATTTGGAATCATACATTCTACTGGAACTGCCTATCACCAAACGGTGGTGGCGTAGCTACAGGTCCTGTCGCTAAAGCTATTGATGAAGCTTTTGGGTCATTTGAAAAATTTAAAGCACTATTTACAGATTCTGCTGTCAATAATTTCGGTAGTGCTTGGACTTGGCTAGTCAAAAATGCTGATGGCTCAGTCGCCATCGTCAACACAAGTAACGCTGCCACACCATTAACCGATAGTAATGTCACACCTATCATGACTGTCGATGTCTGGGAGCATGCTTACTACATAGATTATCGCAATGTTAGACCTGATTATCTTGCTCATTACTGGGAATTGGTAAACTGGGATTTTGTTAACCAAAACTTTGCATAATTACCGTAAAAAGTGACGAGTTAGCATACCCGTCTCTCAAAATATAAGGAGCTATTTATCGCTCCTTTTTATTTTTATCAACCCACTCATCTCTCAGCATCTCGATGTTCTCACACTTGCAACTGTTGCATTTGCAACTGTTTGTCATTGTTTTATTTGAATTTTTTTAATCCTTACTTCATTATTTGGTCTAATATTAATATTAGGAGACTGATTTTCAGTTATCGCTTTCAACCTATTTGGGCGTTTCAGGGGGTGAAATATGAGCATATTTGAACATTACCAACAGCGCTATGAAAAAAAACTAGACGAAGAATATTCATTACAGGAATTTTTAACTATCTGTAAAGAAAACCGAAGCTCTTATGCCTCGGCCGCTGAGAGACTGCTTCTTGCCATTGGGGAGCCTGAAGTTGTCGACACATCGAAAGATCCCATTCTCAGTAGAATATTTTCTAACCGGTTAATTTCACGCTACCCAGAGTTTAAAAATTTCTATGGTATGGAGGAAGCTATCCAACAGATAGTCGCCTACCTTAAACATTCAGCACAGGGACTGGAGGAATCGAAACAAATCCTCTACTTGCTAGGACCCGTCGGTGGCGGTAAGTCATCTTTAGCTGAAAAATTAAAATCATTAATGCAAAATATACCTATTTATATTCTCAGTGCAAATGGCCAAAGAAGCCCAGTAAATGATCATCCATTTTGCTTATTTAACCCTGAGGAAGACAGTGATTTACTGCTTAAAGACTACAAAATCCCTCATCGATACCTAAAATGCATTATGTCACCATGGGCGGTAAAACGCTTACATGAATTCGGCGGTGATATTTCTCAATTTAAGGTAGTTAAAGTCTTTCCTGCTATTTTAGATCAAATGGCCATCGCCAAAACAGAGCCTGGAGATGAAAATAACCAAGATATTTCATCCTTAGTCGGTAAGGTTGACATTAGGCAATTGGAACATTTTGCTCAAAATGATGCCGATGCGTATTCTTATTCTGGTGCATTATGTCGAGCTAACCAAGGATTGATGGAGTTTGTAGAGATGTTTAAAGCGCCCATTAAGGTGCTCCACCCTCTATTAACGGCAACACAGGAAGGTAATTATAATGGAACTGAAGGCTTATCAGCCCTGCCCTATAATGGAATAATCCTTGCACATTCCAACGAGTCAGAGTGGACAACATTTAGAAATAATAAAACCAATGAAGCTTTTTTAGATAGAGTTTACATTGTTAAAGTTCCATATTGCTTAAGAGTGACCGAAGAGATTTTGATTTACAATAAGTTGCTTTGCCATTCTGAGTTAGTTAAGGCACCTTGTGCTCCTGGTACCTTAGAAACCTTAGCGCAATTTAGTGTGCTATCGAGAATGGTGGCACCAGAAAACTCTTCCATCTACTCAAAAATGCGCGTGTATGATGGGGAAAGCTTAAAAGATACCGATCCAAAAGCTAAGTCTTATCAAGAATATCGAGACTATGCCGGCGTCGACGAAGGCATGCATGGGCTATCAACCCGCTTCTCTTTTAAAATTCTGTCTAAAGTCTTTAATTTCGATCATAGTGAAATTGCCGCCAACCCAGTTCACCTTTTCTATGTACTTGAAAAACAAATTGAACAAGAACAATTTCCTGCAGATACGGCTGAGCGTTACCTCGAGTTCCTCAAAGGTTACCTTATCCCTAAATATGTTGAATTTATCGGCAAAGAAATTCAAACCGCTTATCTCGAATCTTACTCCGAATATGGGCAAAATATTTTCGACAGGTACGTCACTTATGCTGATTTTTGGATCCAAGATCAAGAATATCGAGATCCAGAAACGGGTCAGCTTTTCGACCGTTCAGCACTTAATGCTGAACTTGAAAAAATTGAGAAACCTGCGGGGATAAGTAATCCCAAAGATTTCCGTAACGAAATAGTTAACTTTGTATTGAGAGCTAGAGCCAATAACGACGGCTCTAATCCACTCTGGACCAGCTATGAAAAACTCCGAGTGGTCATAGAGAAAAAAATGTTCTCAAATACAGAAGATCTATTACCTGTTATCTCTTTCAATGCTAAAACGTCAACGGATGATCAACGAAAACATGATGATTTTATCGATCGTATGATGGATAAAGGGTACACCAAAAAACAGGTCAGACTGCTGTCAGAATGGTATCTGAGAGTACGTAAGTCCTCTTAATTTAGAGACAGAGGTAGGGAGCTTGCTCCCTACTATGACTTGGGAGGTACGCATGGCAAATTTTATCGATAGACGACTTAATGCTAAAGGAAAAAGCACAGTCAACCGTCAACGTTTCATTAATAGATATAAGCAACAAATCAAAAAGTCTGTTAGTGATGCTGTGACCAGAAGAAGTGTAACGGATGTAGATAAAGGAGAGAAAATAGGGATCCCAACGCGAGATATCACTGAGCCCTCTTTTCATCAGGGCAAAGGAGGAGTAAGAGAGCGAGTTCATCCAGGCAATGACCAATTTACGCGAGGTGACAAAATAGAGCGTCCACCATCAGGTAATGGTCAAGGTGCAGGTCAAGGTGATGCTTCTGATTCAGGAGAAGGTGAAGATGATTTTGTCTTTCAAATCTCAAAAGATGAATATTTAGAACTGCTCTTTGAAGATCTTGAACTGCCTAACTTACAAAATAACCGTCTAAATAAACTCGTTGAATACCAAGTTTATAGAGCAGGTTTCTCCAATGAAGGGGTTCCATCAAACATTAATATTGTTCGCTCGCTGAGATCATCGCTCGCCAGACGAATAGCCATGTCATCATCGAAAAAGAAAGAACTGAATAAACTCATCATTGAACTAGAGGAATTGGAAAATACGCCTGGGGCAGAAACTGAAAGAATCTTATTTTTAAAACAAGAGATCACGGCATTAAAACAGAAAATTGCGAAAGTTCCTTTCATCGATACTTTCGATCTTAGGTATAACAATTTTGCCAAAAGGGAGATCCCTTCTAGCCAAGCTGTCATGTTCTGTATTATGGATGTCTCTGGTTCTATGGATCAAGCAACCAAAGACATGGCTAAACGTTTTTATATTTTATTATACCTATTTCTGACTCGAACCTATAAAAATCTAGATGTTGTCTATATTCGTCACCATACTCAAGCAAAGGAAGTTGATGAACATGAATTTTTCTACTCTCAGGAAACCGGTGGCACCATCGTTTCAAGCGCACTAAAACTCATGCATCAAATACAAAAAGAACGTTACCCAGAAAACGAGTGGAATATTTATGCAGCTCAAGCTTCAGACGGTGACAATTGGGCCGATGATTCTCCAGGATGTAAAAAACTCTTGGAAACCAAACTTTTACCTGTCGTGAGATACTTTAGCTATATAGAGATCACCAATCGTGCTCACCAAACACTTTGGCGAGAATATGAGAGCTTGCAAAAAGACTTCGATAACATCGCTGTACAGCATATCAAGCAAGCCGAAGACATATACCCTGTATTTAGAGAACTATTTAAAAAACAAGCTGTTTAGGGGGCGTTATGGCTAAAAAGAAAAAGAGAGTACCACTTGACGATGGACCTGATTGGAATTTTGATCTACTTCAAAATTACTTAACAGAAATAGAGAAAGTAGCAACCCACTATAAACTGGACTCTTACCCTAATCAAATTGAGGTGATCACAGCCGAACAGATGATGGATGCCTATGCGGGGATCGGCATGCCCATAGGGTATACTCACTGGTCATTTGGTAAAAAGTTCATTGAGACTGAACAAAGCTACAAACGTGGTCAAATGGGCCTTGCTTATGAAATTGTGATTAATTCAGATCCATGTATCGCTTACCTCATGGAAGAAAACACCATCACAATGCAAGCATTGGTAATGGCCCACGCCTGTTTTGGTCATAATAGTTTCTTTAAAAATAATTATCTTTTCAAAACATGGACTGATGCAAGCTCGATCATTGATTATCTTGTTTTTGCTAAAAATTACATAAGTCAATGTGAGGAAATTCACGGAGCTGAGCAAGTCGAACTCGTCATAGACTCTTGTCATGCCTTAATGAATTACGGTGTTGATAGGTATAAACGCCCCAGCGAGATCTCGTTCAAAGAAGAACAGCTCAGACAAAAAGATCGTGAAGAATACTTGCAAAGCCAAGTCAATGATCTCTGGCGGACAGTCCCATTAACACAGCATAATATTAAAGAAAAACCGAGTTTCCATTTTCCAGAAGAGCCCCAAGAAAATATTCTCTATTTTATAGAAAAACACGCTCCGCTATTAAAACCGTGGGAACGAGAAATTGTCCGTATCGTTCGTAAGATGGGGCAATACTTCTATCCACAAAAACAAACTCAAGTGATGAACGAAGGTTGGGCCACATTTTGGCACTATACCATACTAAACCATCTCTATGATGATGGTTTAGTTACCGATAGATTTATGATGGAGTTTTTACAAAATCACACCAATGTTGTCGCACAACCCAATTATAATAGTCCCTATTATAGTGGCATTAATCCCTACGCATTAGGGTTTAATATGTTTGTTGATATTAGACGGATATGTGAAGAACCAACTCAAGAAGATAAACATTGGTTTCCAGATATTGCGGGCAGTAATTGGCTTGAAACACTGCATTTCGCGATGCAAAACTTTAAGGATGAAAGTTTTATTAGTCAGTATTTATCGCCAAATATTATTCGTCAATTCAAACTGTTTGGTATTTTAGATGACGATAAGAAAAATTATTTATCCGTTTCGGCTATTCACGACGAACAAGGTTATAAAGATATTCGGCAAATGCTATCTCAGCAATATAACCTATCAAACTTAGAGCCTAACATCCAAGTTCAAAGTGTAGATGTTAAAGGAGATAGATCATTGACATTGAGGTACGTCCCAACAAACCGCGTACCTCTTTCAAAAAGTCGCCATGAAGTTGTCAAGCATTTACACCGACTTTGGGGGTTTGATGTAAAATTAGAAGAACTCAACGATGAAGGAGAGCTAACCATCATTGCCGTTTGCCCAACAGAAGAAAACGAATAGAATAAATACGAAATCATTACCCACAAAAAAAGCGCCAATAGGCGCTTTTTTATGAATAACACAATACAATTAAGCGTATGTGAAATCTACGTGCTCAATAAGGCTCTTAAACGCATGGCGTTGCATAGCTTTAACGTTAACTTTTACATCAGCACCATCAAGATTAATCGTTAGTGCGTTCGTGTAAAAATCATCGTTACTTTGAATGTTGATGATATCTTTATGATCAAAAACGATAGCAACAGGTTCTTTACCCGCACCATAGATAACTGCCGGAACTTTGTCAGCATGACGTAGGCGGCGGCTCGAACCTCTCCCGATTTCAGTACGGACTTGTGCAGCGATAGTATAAGACATGGTTTCTCACTTAATTAATTAATTTCGATTGTCTTCATTTTCGACCAACGAAGACGCTGTTTATTGCGCGCGAATATTAACACACCCCCATGAAGCTAACAAATCATTTTAGGATGTATTCCCCCTTAGCCAACTTTTATCCATTTACCAGGTGCGGACAGGCCCAGTATCGACATGAATGAACCCTGAGCGAGGGTAATACCCAACACCACCAAGTTTAAGCGCTATGGCTGCTTCACGTACATCGTTCAACTTAACATCATCAATAGCAATATCCATTGCCATCCCTTTCATATGATAACTTTGCTTCGCAACATTGTGACTTTTAGACGCCAACATCGCATTAGTTTCTGGAGAGCGATAACCCGATATGACATTAAAATCCTGTTCTGTCATGAGTGACGCCTTGAGCATAAACAGAAGATCATATAACCGTTTATCCATTGGTACTGATTCATTACTGCGATGATCTCTCAATGCGTGGCTAAATTTAGATAGCACCCCTTCTTGATAATGTCCATTTACCCAGTAATTTCCTTGGCTGCGCTCTCCTGTATGGAGGTTATGAAAACCTAAACTTTTCACTCCTTTAGCCGAGCGACTCGCTTGCGCTTCTGACGGGATAGCTGAAAATACAGCAACGCCACTAAGGCCTAATAATACTTGCCTACGGACTGGACACACTAAAGACACTCTCTCACCACTGACTATTTTACAACCATAATTTCAGATAAATTAAACTGAAATAAGGACGAAATCAAGTTAACTTTATACAAAGTAATGTTATCGTTAGTAAGTGAGAAAGTTACTCTTTCATCGAAACAAGATTAAGCATTGAATTTTGGTGATAAATATCATTTCTAAACTGAGCTAAGCCTTTCCTGTCCATCCAAGCTGTCCAATACACTAAGTGCACCGCTAAAGAATGATCAAAGGAAAACCATTGAGTTTTCTCTCTGTCAGTTTGTAACTCGACCCAAGTTTGCTTATCCTTAACTAAATTAGACGCCAACCAATTAGCTAAAGATTCCACCTTTTCAACACGAATACAACCAGAAGAAAGTGCTCTATTTGACTCTTCAAATAACGCTTTATCGTATGTATCATGAAGGTAAATATTGTACTTATTCTCAAAATAAAATTTGTAACGACCTAAGGTGTTCTCTTCCCCTGGCTTTTGTTCTAATCGATACGGAAATCGACCTCCCGCCAGCTCCTGCCACTCTTCAGGCGTTTTAACAATCTGCGATCCAACTGAGTTATACACATCAAAATTATGTTCACTGATATATGACCCATTTTGACGAACTTTAGGTAACAAATCACGTCTGAGTAGCCTTGTTGGGACTCTCCAACTCGGGTTTAATACCATATTGGAAATATGGCTACTTAATCTAGGAGTTTGACGATAAGGTTTACCGACAATCACTCTAGACTGCAATTGTACCTCCCCTTTATCCACCAATATCATCTCAAAAGCCGGAATATTTACCAATAAAAATCGCGCACCAATAATAGCCAGATAACTGGTTTTGTTTATAAAATTATTTGCTAATAATGTTGCCCTTTTTTTCGGGGTAAGATTTATCCACCTTAACGTTGCAGGCCCTATGATCCCATCTTGCTTTAAACCATGGCGATGTTGAAAACGTAATATAGCTTCCACTAACGCTGAGGTCATTAAATTGTTATTAACTTCCACATCAGTCAAATCCCCAAGCCACTGTAATCGTTGTCTAATCTCAGGAATAGCAGGATGTTCATCACCCGCTTCCAACCACACATTCAACACCATTGCCTTCCAATTTTGGTGTTGATGGATCCAAAGTAAATATCTGATGCGATTACTGATAGGAAGATAGTCTTGAGAAATGGGTTCCAATAACATCGCATTTTGATGTAAATCGTCAGTCAATATCCCCCCCTGAATAGGAATATTGACTGAACGCCAAAATTGCGCTAAATCAAGTTGAACATTATCGATAATCTTCAACTGTTCGTCTCTTGTTCCTTGAGCCAAAATAGCTTGATATTCCATCAGCACTTCAGAAGGATTGATTAAATTTACGAGTTGAATTTGATGGTAAAGAGAGTTAATGGCCGCATCGACTCTATCTAATGCTGACGCTGGAGTACTGTAGAATAAAGTAAATAGTACGCTACAAATAATTCTCCTCAACTTCTCTTGGTACATAATCCACCTCTTATTATCACCAATTGCATTAGATGAGGAACACATTCCATGTCTAATGACTGACTACCACTCAACAAAGTTTATCTCTTGAAAGTAGATAACGCCAAAGGTGTATTTAAGATCACATAGTTACATGGACACTTTTTCCTGTTATCTTCTGCAATAATTTAAGAAGCTATTCATATAAAAAATTATATTTTTCAGATTTTTATATTGTTAAGTCCAAAAATAGAAACGAATATATACCTTCAGATAACGTCTAGCTATCACACATAAGCGAGCCAAACGTTATAACAAAAGATAAGAATATGGTCATTGGTACCATTTGTCAGTGCAAAACAAATAAGCAATAACACATGAAAAAGCCCTGATAAGATCAGGGCTTTCGTGTATTAAAGATAATGTGGTACCCGAGGCCGGACTTGAACCGGCACGCTTATTCAGCGAGGGATTTTAAATCCCTTGTGTCTACCGATTCCACCACTCGGGCAAACTCGTTGATATTCATGATGCGTATTATCGGTAGTTAATACTGCCTAATTCTTATTGAATCAAACTCATTAATATCTAAATATAGTGTTGTGGCCAGAGTCGAAAAAGCCCAACTGATTTTTCATCGCAGTATAGCCGTTCTGCCATCGCAAACTGTTGCAGAACACAATAACTAAAAATACACCCCGATGACTGCAGTGCCAACTAAAGAATCGACACTTTAACCATTTTTTAAAATGAGTCAATATAAAGTTTTTATCTTTTGATTCAAATGATTAAAAAACATTCTTCTGAGTTTGTTTTACATTCATTATGTCGATTTGGTAAGCATATCGGTCTTCAGCTTAGGAGATAATCAGTATTATGATGAATGATGTCTTTCTCGCTTACAAACACAAATGAACAGGGTATTAATGTTTTCTATTCGCTAAAAAATCATTAATAAGGGTTGACAACTTATCATGAAAATGTTCTTCAAACTCATCGAGTTCACATTCAAAATGAGCGAGATATTGTGACGCTTTTTCACGTGTGAGTAATTTACTCGCAACAGAGTATTCCATCTCAGAAAGGGATTTATCATAGCGGGGCAAAGGTAACCATTTAATAAATTCTGCGTCTACTTTTTTGAGTTCTTGATGAGAAAACCGGCAAAATGATTCGATGTGCTCAATACCATCTGGGCCCAAACAACCCGGTTCGACTCTACACGTCACAGTGAGTTTTTTCTCTTGCGGTAGCTTCGTTGACATTGTATGGAATTAACTCTATAAAAGATTTAATAATAATTATAACCTGTTTTAACAAAATAACGTGTCAATAATGATGAGCAGTCATATTTATCGACGATAACGGACAAATGTGAACGCTATTAAGCCTATGATTGATGAGGTTAAGATTTACATATCTGTATGGTAAAAGGGCTGTAGAGTATCCTTGATTTCGTTTTTTTCAGCATAAAAATGTTTATCTGGTGTATTTTAAGCTAAACTGAGATTGAAAGAGGGTTATAGGATAAACGTAAGCAGGCAATGCGCCACAGGTGTTTACTAACACAGTTTTACGGGGTCATGGCTCTCTTTTTTTATCATTAACGAATACAATATACTCACGTAAAATAGAGGGACTGTTCATCTTATTAAAGCCAAATTGAATTGATAACCTCCACTTTCTCCTACGAGAAAAGCAGAGGTTATCCTGAGTTTAAAATACCACCGTCATACCCGCCCTAACAAAATCAGCCTCGGTATTTGTAATAACGTCTTCTGTGGTACCTCCATCAATTTTAAATGCCGCACTAGGATGGAAGTCCCAACGAAGGCCGACCGTGTGTGTGGTAACATCATTACCGTCCGATATAGCAGCATATCCTGGTCGCAATGGATCGAGCATCCCTTTATCATTGGATTTGATGGAGGTACTGTAACTATAATGTAGGGTGAAATCACTGAAGCGATAACCTGTTGTCGCCATAAAACGATTATCATTATTTAACACAAAATGTGTATCTTCAAAGCCAATATAGGTGTACTCCACCCCCATATAAACAGTGCCAAAATCTAAATATGAGGCCACACCATAAATTTGATCTGGTACTTCGTCTCCCACAATAGTATTCGGCAGATCTGGAAACAATGCTTGCAATCCATTTAGACCTGCACTAGAAATACTCGTTTTCGCGTTCATATACACCAGTTTCGTCGACCAGATGTCATAAGAAAAATCAAAGTTCACCAATAAATCAAAATCAGCTGCAACATCACCTAACGAAGGTATATTCAGCTCACTCGAACCATATCCAACCTGAAGTGAATAATCCACAGGACCTAAGCTGGAAGAATAAAGCATAGAGAAACCATCATAACTGGTGATCAGCGCAGCATAAACTTCAATTGGAGGTGTTAACCAAGGGTAGGTATAACTCACATCTAGGTATTCTGAATAAAAATAGGTCGGTAATCTAAGTCGGCCAA
Source organism: Shewanella sp. VB17 (assembly GCF_013248905.1). Lineage (NCBI taxonomy): Bacteria > Pseudomonadati > Pseudomonadota > Gammaproteobacteria > Alteromonadales > Shewanellaceae > Shewanella > Shewanella sp. VB17. The sequence goes on along the minus strand of NZ_JABRVS010000001.1, from coordinate 2,675,935 downwards.
CTTTAAAGTTAAGTGCTTCAGTAAAATCATAACTCACATAAGCCCATTCCAATTCGGGTTTAAAATCTTTAGTCCCACGCGAAACAAGTTGCGCAACTGCTGATAACCCTTCACCCATGTCTGCGTTAAATTGCAAACCAAACACCGAAAGATCTTTAAATGACAACTCATCTGTCATACTGTCATAGGTTGCATCAGCTGCATATCCATCATCTTTGGTCAGCATACCAGCCGCTACCGTAGCAAAGCCATTGATTCTAATATCACCAGCATATGCATTAGCGCTTAATAAAATGCCCATAGTTAAAAGTGAAAGTGATTTCATGATTATTCCTTTTCCTTTTACTGACGCTAATATTAACAGCGTGAGTGGTTAGATTTAATTACTGAGTACTACAACATTGAGCGAGTATTGTTATCTTTCCCCCTTGAAGGAGTGACATCTTTTCTCATTATTAATTATGTTGACATTCATACCTATGACATCATTAGTCACATTAAACCTAGCTATTTAATGACTAAATACAAGTACTTTTCATGAACAAGCACTTGTATTGTAGACCATATATAAAGATGTGCTAAAAATAACCAAAATATTAGCAATTTTTCTTTTTATAGCTTGATTTAACGAAGATTTAAGTCAAAAAACACCTCAAAATAAAAATAAATCTTCCACAAAGAACATCCGATATAAATACGTGTATTAGATTTGGTCACACAATAGCGTGGTACTTTTTGACAAATAAATGAGAAAGGGGAATTGGACTTTATACATACTGACAACGAGGATAGGATATGGTATTTCACTCGAGATAGTAATTGAAAATGTAACATGTTAAAAATGACAAGTTAACTAATTATCGATTCATTTTAGCCTGCACCTGTATATAATAAGTAAAGACTCAATCATCAAACTTGATGATTGAGTCTTTACTATATACAACCATGAAAAAATACAATCAATATGGTTACATTATCAATATTATTGATTAATAGTGGGCCTAGCCTCACTTGAAATAAACTGAATATTAACTCGTCTATCAAAGAAATCATTTTCAGTATTTTGAGTTTCACTCAGAGGCGCATTAGCACCAAATGCCTTAAGTGTAAGACGACGATTATCGACGCCTTGAGCGACTAAGTAACTTTTCACTTCAGCGACCCGTTGCTCTGATAGGGCTTGGTTATACGTCGAGTCCCCCCTTCTATCGGCATAACCTGTCAACTCTACTGTCAATTCAGGCGACATTGACATGGCATAGGCCAAGTCATCAAGTTGTTGCTTAATGTGACGAGCAAGCTCCGAAGAGCCTGTTGTAAACGGAAGCGTTAATCTCATGCCTAATTTGGTTAATTGTTGCGCTTGACCCTGCTTTAGTTCTACTAACTGTTTAGTCTCATTACTTAACATCTGTATTTGTGAGTCCTTTTCGGCTATTTTGGCGTCTTGGGCATCTATTTCAGAGTCATCGCCAACAGACTTGCCGATTAATACCCCGGTAAAAGCCCCAATGATCGCTCCCACCGGCCCAGCAACAACCGCCCCAAGGACGATCCCTGAGGTCACGCCAATCAGTTCCTCATTGTGCGCTCTTTCATTAATATGTTCAGATGCATCACTGGCATTTGAAATAATGAGCGTGCTGGTCAGTAAAAGAGGATATATTTTCTTGTTCATTGTGAGTTCCTATCAAGGGATTAAAAATAAGGCACAAGATTGACCGCAATATGCCCTTAATTTCGATAGCTAAATTAAACAAAAAATACATGGCTCCAACATGGAAATAAAATGACATTACACACATGAATAGTGGCAACAAAATGGCAATTCATCGCAGTGTCTTTAATCGCAGACATTTTCCTGTATAGTCACTGGCGATACTGATTTCGATATGACAACAATAGCGGTCATCAACTCAGTTAAACACACCACTAACTGGTAAACAGTAGCGTCACACTAAAGGTAATCATTGATGAAACGCATCGCCATTGTAGAAGATGAAGAGGCAATACGGGAAAATTATAAAGAAGTGTTACAGCAACAGGGTTATAGCGTCCAAGCATATGCCAACCGCCCCAGTGCCATGGTGGCTTTTTCAGCTCGATTACCCGACTTGGCGATCATCGATATTGGCTTAGAAGATGAAATTGACGGTGGTTTTCACCTCTGCCAATCACTAAGAGCTATGTCGAGTAATTTGCCCATCATCTTTTTAACCGCAAGAGACAGTGACTTTGATACTGTGTGTGGTTTACGGCTAGGCGCTGATGATTACCTAAGCAAAGATGTCAGTTTTCCTCACTTAATCGCTCGCTTAGCAGCGTTATTTAGACGCGCTGAACTGCAGGGGAAATCGCTCGAGATTGAACATTTACTCGAAAGAGGTTCATTGACCATTGATGCTAACCGTATGCAGGTATGTTGGAATAAAGCCCCGATCGAGTTGACTGTCACTGAATTTTGGATGGTCCATTCGCTGGCTAAACGTCCAGGTCATGTTAAAAATCGTCAACATCTCATGCAAGAAGCAAAAATATTTGTCGACGACAGTACCATCACATCCCATGTAAAACGAATAAGAAAGAAATTTATCGCACAAGATCCTCAGTTTAATTGTATAGACACGGTTTATGGTATGGGCTATCGCTGGGAACCACAACCCCTTTAATGCCACGTTGACCGCTTTATTCACCACTATTATCGGTCATTTCATTCCTTTCCACACAGAGAAAGCTGTATGTTGAATCTTCCCATAGGTCTAAGGACTAAGGTTGCTATATTATCTTTGTTTCTGCTCTGCTTGCCTTGGCTCGGTTACCAATATGTCTGGGAAATGGAAAAGTATCTCAGATATGGTCAGGAAAAAACCTTAGAAGGAACAACACAAGCGTTAGCCACCGCCCTACATGAAAGACCTACATTATTTGATACGCAAGCGAGTTTCCACACTCAGGTAGAACAGGGACGGGATCTTTACGCTTATCCGCTGTCAGGCCCAATCCAACTTGATGGTAAATTAGCCGACTGGGCACCTTATCGACATAAAAGTATCAACTATGGTGAACATAATCAAATATATAAAGCTAATCTCAACACACCACTAACCATGAACTTTACCCATATGGTAGGTAAATATGCTGGGTACCTTTACGCGTTTTTCGAAGTCACCGATCCCAATGTTATCTACCGGGGTAAAAATAACCTCTCTATCACTCACAATGATCATCTTGCTATCGCCACATTGGCACCCGATGGTCGATTTAAACGCTACATTGTCGCAACGACTCAAGATGGTTGGTTTAGTGCCTTTGAACTTTCAGAAAATCAGGCTCTTTCAAGCCCGGTGACACCGGAAGTGAAGATCCAAGGGAAGTGGAAGAAAACAGCAGTAGGATATAACGTCGAACTGCGCATTCCACTTAAGATGGTTGGCAGTAAATTAGGAGTCGCTATTTACGATATCAACAATGCTAAAACCGGTCATTTAGACGCTATTATAGGTACCTCAGCCATTGATGATGTGAATAAACTCGGTACCGTCCTTGTTCCCTCTCCCGAAATAGAAAGCATCATTAAAGGAATGAGCCATAACAGCTCTCGAATTTGGGTAGTAGATAGACATGGACGTGTACTTGCCAAATCAGGTGATATTCGAACCAATAACAGTGTTTGGAGCCGCACGCTTATAGAGCGGCCTGTGCCCACCTTCTGGGAAAAATTTAAAAACGAATATTTACACCCCCTTTATTATCAAATATTAACCATTCCAGCCAAAGATTTTATCGATTCTTTACAAGATTCTACGGTACTTGGTGGCAGTCATATTAAACAGGCACTCTCAGGTAAACAGGGATCGACATGGCGATTAACCCCTGATAATAAAGCGGTTATTTTAGCAGCTGCCAGTCCTATTTGGATTGATGATAAAGTCATGGGGGCAGTCATCTCAGAGGAAACCACTCACGGAATAAGAACCCTAAGAAATAAAGCACTAGAAAAACTCTTCAACGTCATCATCACCGTCATGAGTATGGGGACATTGGCACTCTTTTTCTTCGCCTCGAGTATCTCTAGCCGTATTCGCAAACTCAGGGATGAAGCAGAAAAGGCCATCGACAGCCAAGGTCGAATTAAGCAATCGATTAAAGGATCTAACGTCCGCGATGAAATAGGCGATCTTTCCAGAAGTTTTGCTAATATTGTCAGTCGCTTAAGTCAATACACTCATTATCTTGAACACATGAGTTCCAGACTCTCACATGAATTAAGAACCCCAGTCGCCGTGGTTCGCTCATCATTAGAACATCTCAGCTTGCAACACCTTGACCCCGATAGCCGTAAATATGTTGATCGTGCGCAAGAAGGGGTTAGCAGGCTTAATATGATCTTGAATAACATGAGTGAAGCAACGCGACTTGAGGAAAGCTTATCTAACGCAGATCTTGATACTTTCCCTTTATCTAAAGTCATCAGTGGTTGTGTTCAAGGTTACCAACTCACCTACCCAGATCAAGAATTTGTCACTCATATCTCAGATGACGACTTATTGATGACAGGCGTGCCAGAATACATAGCACAACTCATGGATAAATTGATTGCTAATGCCTTAGAGTTTAGCCTAAAAGGTACACACATATCGGTCACACTCACAGCAAAAAACAAACTCGCTCAGCTCTCTATTAGCAATGTAGGGCCTGAGTTACCGGAAAAAATGGCCGAACAAATATTTGAGTCTATGGTGTCAGTCAGGCAACAAAAGGCACAAGATAAGCCTCATTTAGGTTTAGGGCTTTATATCGCCAGATTAGTCACTGATTTTCATCATGGGACGATCATCGCAAAAAACCTCACCTTAGACGGTAACAATTCACAGCATACTGGGGTCGAAATACTGATAAGCTTACCACTCAAATGATCCAGGGGTCAGCACACAGTAATAAACCCCCTTTCATTTGGCCGTTTAGATGTTAAGATGGCTAAAAATACATTTTGATTGTGGAATAATCACCTTATGAAAAAAGAAACACAGATCATCAGTGTTGGACGAGATAAGAAATGGACTAAAGGCGTCGTTAACCCGCCCGTCTTTAGAGCCTCAACCATGATATTCGACACCATGGAAGAAATGAAGTTTGCAACCAAGAACAGAGCCAAAGGCGAAATGTTCTACGGCAGACGCGGTGGCCCAACCCATTTTGCATTCCAAGCAGCCATTGCTGAGCTAGAAGGTGGTGTAGGCACCGCATTGTACCCATCTGGATCTGCTGCGATCGGTGGTGCTTTGCTGTCATTTTTAACCTCTGGCGATCACCTATTAATGGTCGACAGCGCTTATGAACCCACCCGCGATCTGTGCAATAAATTATTAGCGGGTTTTGGCATAGAAACCACCTATTATGATCCTATGATTGGCGCCGGGATCAGTGAACTTATCAGGCCAAATACTAAAGTACTCTTTCTTGAATCACCAGGCTCTATCACCATGGAGATCCAAGATGTACCCACACTTGCCAATATCGCTCATCAACACCAATTAATTGTTATGTTAGATAATACATGGGCTTCGCCCATCAATTCCCGTCCATTTGATATGGGAGTTGATATCTCTATTCAAGCTGCAACTAAATATATTGTTGGCCATTCAGATGTCATGATGGGCACAGCAACGGCGAATGAAGCTCATTGGGAACAATTAAGAGAAAATAGCTATTTAATGGGTCAATGTACCTCTCCCGATGACGTATACCTCGCCAATCGAGGTCTAAGAACCTTAGGCATTAGAATACAACAACATGAGAAAAATGCGCTTAAAGTGGCCAATTGGTTGCAATCTCGTCCTGAGGTCGATCATATTAGGCACCCAGCTTTCGATACCTGTCCTGGGCATGAATTCTTTAAACGTGATTTTACGGCATCTAATGGTTTATTCTCTTTCGTGTTAAAAGAGGGTGATCTTACGGCTATCACAGCATTTGTTGAAAACATGCAACACTTTAAGATGGGATTTTCTTGGGGAGGATTTGAAAGCTTAATTTTAGGCGTGTTTGGCATTGATAGACTCAGAACCGCGACACAGTGGGACAGCAGTAAGCCACTTATTCGTTTGCATGTCGGTTTGGAAGATCCTGATGATTTAATCGCCGATTTAAATGCAGGCTTCGAGAGATATAATCAAGCACTAAGTTAACGCTATATTGCACCATTAAACCGCCAAATGGCGGTTTAATTCTATTATTATGTCACGCATCTTGTCCTGAGAAAGCACATGCAAAGGTATGTTATTGTTAATTATCTACTGTTTTATTGATTTTTTTTTGTTAACCTAGTTCGATAACGTCTTTTATTTAACTGCAGCGCGTCTACTTATAACACCTTTTAGAAGGGGCAAAGTGTCACTCCTTCTTCACTGCCATTGTATTCTTTGGAGTCATTATCTTTATGTCGTCTACGCTTCAACGACGAGTGTCAATCGGACTGATCTGTTTTTTTCTCTCCACTAGCATTCAAGCACGGTCAAATTATCAAGAATTAAGCGATAATTTTAAACAAGAGTTTCATCAACAACTGAAAAAAAATGGCGTACCCGGTGGGGCATTTGTCGTCATTGACAATAATAAGGTTTTACAAATAGGTGCATACGGTAAACGTATCAAAGGAGGAACGCTTAACATAAACACTCACACTGTATTTAGGCTAGCCTCAGTGTCTAAAACGTTTGCCGGTACGTTAGCCACTATGCTAGTCCATGAAAAAAAATTCAATTGGGAAGATCCGCTTATTCATTATATGCCTGAGTTTACGCTGGCCGATCCTGATGTCACTAAACAAATACAATTAGGGCACCTCATCGGACAAAGCACAGGGTTAATGCCTAATAGCTATGACAATATTCTTAATGCGAATGGTAAACTGGCAAAGATCATTCCTAAATTTTCCAAACTTACACCCATGTGCTCACCAGGAACTTGCTACAGCTATCAAAATATCGCCTTCTCGTTTATCCAACCTGTTATCGAGCAACAAACAGGCATAAGCTATGCAAAACTGATCAAACAACACATTTTTACTCCACTAAAAATGAGCACAGCCTCCATCGGCATGGACGCTTTTTTAGCCAATAGCAATCGTGCTAGCCCACATATAAAAACCCGTTCAGGCTTTACAAAAGTGAGAGTGAAATCGAATTATTATCAACTTGAGCCCGCAGTCGGGGTGAATGCAAGTATCACTGACATATCTAAATGGCTCATGGCCAATTTAGGCAACAACCCTAAGGTGCTTAGCCCACAATTACTCCATGACATCACAGAACCAGGGGTTAGAACCAGCAAAGAGTTGAGACGTCGTGAATGGCGGACTTATCTCAATGATGCCCATTATGCAAAAGGGTGGCGAGTCTATGATTTTGAAGGGGAAGAACTCATCTATCACGCTGGATGGGTGTCCGGCTATGTGACCGAGATCGCCTATTCCCCTCGACTAAAAATAGGCATGGCCATGTTACTTAATGGCGAATCCCGTGTTATCGCAGAGCTGGGATCTCAATTTTGGCATCAGTTAATCAAGCAAGAAAAACAAACCTCAGGTAAAAGCCATTTAATCGAGTAAGCTGCTAATCCACATCCATCATCGGCCACAAGACAATGTGATCTTCTAGGTACTTTATCTTTGTCTCACATTTCACTTTATCTTGTGTTGACATCCCAGCCTGATGCATCGCCACTTTTGAACCTGTTATTAGAGGGTGCCACGAAGGTAAATCTCGGCCTAAATGCAAACGTCGGTAAGCACAGCTATCAGGAAGCCAAGTCAATTCAGCAATATTCTCTGCCGTCACCTGTGTACATAAAGGCACATAACTAACTCGTTCGGCATAGTGAGTACAGTTGCATTGTTGGTGATCTAAGAGTTTACACGCCACACTGGTGTAATAAAGTTCTTCGGTCTCATCATCAATTAACTTATTTAAACAACACTTACCACATCCATCACACAAGGATTCCCATTCATGGGGATCCATCTGAGTTAAGGATTTTTCTTTCCAAAATGACATGATTATTTTCGACAAAAAGCCACTACCTTTACTTATTTTACACTAAGAAGTAGATACAATGAAGCTTATACACCTAAGCCAGTTCAAGATGGCATTTTTCGGCTAAATGCATCCACTCTACTCCCTACTGTAGCCTATCGCACGTTTATGCTCTTCAAGTAAATCGACCACTGGCGGAGGCAATTGCAAATAATAGCCTTTATTGACTAATTCATTTTTCACTTTCTCAATATCTGCAAAACCTAAATAATCCCGCTTCATCAAGGGCAACATCATCACCAGCTCTGGTGACCCAAACATCTCAAGTAATGCAACAGGAACACGTTCAAATTCATTACGTTTTTCAACGAAAAGATAACTATCAAGCTTACATCGACTCTTATACACGGCACAGATCATATACTGTCTACTTTCCTACTATTCAACTTGCTACTAACAAGGCCACACTATAACATGTACAGCTATTAATATAATGTATATCAGTATCAAGCCTGATTATTTAATAAGAGCAAGGTAACAATGCAGACTCCAAGCCTAGAGCTAAAAGGCTCATCATTTACACTTTCAGTACTCCATATTAATCATCTTGATTTGGAGAAAGTGGCAAGTGAACTAGAGAGTAAACTGGCTATTGCACCACAATTTTTTATCGGCGCACCACTGGTTGTTAACCTCAGTCGCATTACCCAACCTGAGTATAATTTAGCAGCACTAAAAGATTTACTGACCTCCAGACAATTAGTGATCGTTGGGATAACCGAAGCCATTGACAGTATTGCAGCTCAAGCTAAAGTATTGGGATTGGCGCTTATTAAGTCAGGAAAACAGTCAAAAAATCAGCTTGTAATGCCTAATACCACTAAAATAGTGAAACAAAATGTGCGTTCTGGCCAACAAATTTATGCAAAAAATGGCGACCTTGTTATTATTGGTACTGTGGGTAATGGTGCTGAAGTGATTGCCGATGGTAGCATTCACATTTATGGTAACTTGCGAGGCAAAGCCATGGCTGGTGCTGCGGGTAATAAACATGCGGTTATTATCGCACGCACTATAGAAGCCGAACTGGTATCAGTGGCAGGACAATATTGGCTAGCCGAAAACATTGAACACGATAATACAACAAAAAGTGGCTGTATTCGCCTCGATGGTGAATCTCTTATTATGGAAGCGCTACCTCTTTAAAGACAGCAAAAAGGAAAGAATAAGACATGACACAAATAATTGTTGTCACCTCAGGTAAAGGCGGCGTGGGTAAAACCACATCAAGTGCTGCTATTGCTACAGGTTTGGCATTAAAAGGGCATAAAACTGTCGTTGTAGATTTTGATATCGGACTGCGTAACTTAGACCTTATCATGGGTTGTGAACGCAGAGTAGTCTATGACTTCGTTAATGTTATCAATGGTGAAGCCAATTTAAATCAAGCACTTATCAAAGATAAGCGTTGTCAAAATCTATTTATATTACCCGCTTCACAAACACGGGATAAAGATGCACTGACCAAAGAAGGTGTCGGTAGGGTGCTGGATAACTTAGCTAAAGATTTTGAGTTTATTATCTGTGATTCACCCGCAGGCATAGAAACTGGGGCAATGATGGCACTCTATTTCGCCGATACGGCTATTGTCACCACCAACCCTGAAGTAAGCTCAGTACGTGATTCAGATAGAATTTTAGGCATGTTGCAGAGTAAATCAAAACGCGCTGAAGAAGGCTTAGAACCGGTTAAAGAATACTTATTACTGACACGTTACTCCCCTGCCCGAGTATCCAGCGGAGAAATGTTAAGCGTAGAAGATGTTGAAGAAATCTTAGCTATTCCTTTACTTGGCGTGATCCCTGAATCTCAAGCCGTGCTAAAAGCATCAAATTCAGGTGTGCCCGTTATCATGGATCAAGAAAGTGATGCAGGCAAAGCTTACAGCGATAGCATCGACCGATTACTAGGAGAACAACTCCCTTTACGCTTTGTCACTGAGCAGAAGAAAGGTTTCTTAAAACGAATATTTGGTAGCTAATTATGTCTTTACTCGATTATTTCAAAAGCAGCAAAAAGGCTAACACAGCAGTAACGGCCAAAGAGCGCCTACAGATCATTGTCGCTCATCAGCGCGGAGAGCTCGGCGCACCTGATTATTTTCCTCAAATGAAACAAGAAATTATTGAGGTGATAAAAAAATACGCTCATATTGATCCAGAACAAGTCTCAGTGCAACTCGATCAAAGCGATAATAAACTTTCCGTACTTGAACTTAATGTCACATTACCTGAGAAGTAAGTCTCACAGGATGATGAGTATTGATTAATGATCCAAGTACTGTGCCCCGTTTTTAACAAAAATAAGGGCATAGTATTTGGATAACATCGAGTTAATCTAAATCGAAAGTGCAGCCAATGGAACTGATACTAGCCCTTTGCGCCACCCGCATAATAGCAAAGGTATCGCACCTGTTTTGTCACCCCACTGCCACTCTAAATATTCATGTATATGACGTTTAGATCCTAATAGCTCAATAGGTACATCATGTTGTTCACTTATGTCTGTTAAACATTGTTTAATCGTCTTAAATGCACTTTTATAGCCTGTTTTAAGCGCCAATATATCGATAGCTTTAGGTAGGTTATCTAAATCAGCAGTGGCTAACAAAGCAATAAGATCTTTACCATGAACACGTTTTTCTTGTTCAGTCAGCTCAATCATTTTATACAGCTCAGTGATACTCTTAGGCTGTTTTTTAGCTAATCCAATCAAAGCATGATCTTTAACCACAAATCCCACCGCTAAATCACGGGATACCGCTTTTGATAAGCGCCATGTTGCCAAAACTTTAAGGTACGCTAACTGCGTTGGGCTTAATTGAAATGCATTTTTAACACGTAAATAAGCCAAGTCTAGATCGGGAGGAGACAAGCGTCCTTGTGTCATGCGCTCCCCTTCTTCGAATACCCACTCCATTCGATTTTGCTGCTCTAATTTTTCAACCAACTGAGGATAAAGCTCAAAAAGATAATAAACATCGTTGGCCGCATAATGAAGTTGGGCCTCACTTAGGGGGCGTTTTATCCAATCAGTACGCGACTCACCTTTATCCAGAGGAATATCCAAGGTTTGCTCAACAAGCTTGGCGTAACCTAAGCCATGTCCGAAACCACATAAAGCCGCAGCAATCTGACTATCAAACAGTTTCGCCGGCTGGCACTGGCCATTATGAGCAAACACTTCTAAGTCTTCACTGCAAGAATGCAAAATTGTGGTCATGTTAGGCGCTTGCAACAAGCACCAAAATTCAGACAGATCACTGACAGCAACGGGATCGATTAAGGCTAACGTTTTACCGTCATAAGCTTGTATCAAACCAAGGCGGGCATAAAAAGTACGAGTACGCACAAATTCTGTATCCAATACCAGTAATGGACTTTTTCGGTATTGCGCTACGAGGGCAGATAAACTCTCATCGTCGTCTATATATTGAAACGCTAACACATTGCTCTCCCAGAGAATTCAACGCTATGAAAAAGAGAAAAGCTAGCATCGAAGCTAGCTTTACACCGTCAAAATGACATAACATAATGGTGTGATGTCAGCAAAAAATCAAACGGTTTTACCTTCATCCCGTAATTCTCTGCGTAAAATTTTACCGACATTCGATTTCGGTAGCTCACCTCTAAATTCTACCAGTTTAGGGACTTTATATCCCGTTAAATGCTGACGGCAATGGGCGATCAGATCCTGTTCGCCTAAAGATGTATCATTTTTAACGACAAACACTTTCACTGATTCACCCGACAACTCATTGGGTATCCCTACTGCAGCTACCTCGACCACATTTGGATGCATAGCCACCACTTCCTCCACCTCATTAGGAAAGACATTAAAACCAGAGACTAAAATCATATCTTTTTTACGATCGACAATAAAAAAATAACCTTGCTCATCCATATAGCCAATATCACCCGTGGCTAAATAACCATCGTTACCAATGACATTGGCCGTTTCTTCAGCAAGCTGCCAGTAACCTTTCATGATCTGTGGACCATTCACAAACAATTCCCCTACCTCACCTTGGGCCAACTCTTTGCCTTCATCATCACGGATCTGAATATCTGTCATTGCCACAGGAAAGCCAATCGAACCATTGTAACCGGCCAAATTATAGGGACAACATGTCACCAAAGGCGACGCTTCTGTTAATCCATAGCCTTCAAGTAATTTAGTTTGCGTGATATGTTGCCATTTATCAGCCACCGCGCGTTGCACAGCCATCCCTCCACCGATAGAGAGTTTAAGGTGAGAAAAATCCAAACGAGTAAACTCTTCAGCGTTCACCAAAGCATTAAAAAGTGTATTGACCCCTGTTAACGCGGTATAGGGATATTTTTTTAATTCTCCAATAAATGCGGGCAAATCTCTTGGATTGGTGATCAATAAGTTATTGGCCCCCTTATGCATAAAGAGTAAACAATTCACTGTCAACGCAAAAATATGGTAGAGCGGCAATGCTGTGACAACAAACTCTTTGCCATCCACCAACATGGGGGAGTATGCAGCATCAGCCTGCAACACATTGCTTACTACATTAGAATGCGTCAACATGGCACCTTTAGACACCCCAGTTGTCCCACCCGTGTATTGTAAAAAAGCCAGATCATCGCTCTCTAATGTCGGCTTTACATACTGCATGCGTCGACCTTTCTGTAAGACTTTTCGCATGGATATCGCATGAGGTAAATGATATTTTGGCACCATTTTTTTGATATACTTGACGACAAAATTCACTACAGTGCGTTTCGGTGTACCGAGCAAGTCTCCCAGACCAGTTAAGATCACATGGCTCACCCCTGTCTGCTCAACCACTTTTTCTAATGTGTGGGCAAAATTAGAAACGATCACAATCGCCTTTGCCCCAGAATCATGTAACTGGTGCTTTAATTCACGTGCAGTGTAGAGAGGGTTCACATTAACCACCACCATGCCGGCTCGTAAAGCGCCAAATAATGCAATGGGATATTGCAAGACATTTGGCATCATGATGGCGACACGATCACCTTTTTCAAGCTTAAGTTCATGTTGTAAATACGCGGCAAAAGCACGGCTACGCTCTTCCAGTTTACGGTAAGTTAATGTTGCCCCCATATTGACGAACGCTGCTTGATCGGCATATTTCGACACCGATGTCTCGAGCATGTCAACCAGCGAGTCATATTGATTAGCATCGATTTCATTAGACACATCATCGGGTAAATTATCAATCCAAACCTGTTGCACACATTTCTCCTAAATATTTCCATATTCAACGTATACAGAAACATACTTCTTGTAAAAACGGACTAAACAGCAATGCTATGCCTTAAGTTCTACCACTTAATGCCACATGTTAGCAGGACCTGCTGACTAAAGTGGCTTAGGAATACATTTATGATTCTATTAAGTTTGATTCATACACACGTTTTAATTGTGAACATCATCACACAAATACCATAGAAATCCTAGTCTCTTTTCCCCTCTATATTTGCATATCATCATGATAGAAATCGTGTAATTTGACGACCAACCCCCACTGCATTTTCCATATGCAAATGATGATCACCTTCAAGCTCTACGCAGATAAGTTGCTCAAACCAAGTCTGTGCCCTTGGCAATAATTGACTTATTTGTGAAAAGCCACTCACGCCCGTTATTAATAACGTATTACCAGCATGCTCAGTCATCAATGCATCCACCTGCTCAAATGTAAACCTTAAAGGTGAATCTAACTTCAATCTAGGATCGCTACGCCAACGAACACCGTCATCACCTTGCTGCATATTGCGCTCAACTAAGAGACGACACCACTGTTCGCCTAAACCTGTCAGTCTCATTCTGGCTTTAACGGCAAGTTCAATGGACGCATACACAGTAGGCGCAACATCTTTTTTCTTTAAATAAAGCGCATGATCCTTAAAACTATCACGTAATCTTTGACTGTGTTTAGATACTGACTCATACAGAGGGCTAATCGCTTCAATCAGCACCAGCTTGCTAACCCTTTCAGGAAAAGCTGCCACATAAGCCGACGCGACAATTCCCCCCAGTGAATGCCCAATAATAGCGACAGGTTGTTGAGCTCCAGATAAATGTTCCATTAGGAGCTCTAGATCGTATAAATAATCTATCCAATGCAGCGGATATAGACCGGGTCGATGTTCAGAGCCACCATGTCCTGGCCAATCAATCGCTAATACTTGAAACTCAGTTAATTGTTCAGCCAAAGGCGCAAAACTATTCGCATTATCTAGCCAGCCATGTAAGGCCAGCAACACAGGCTTATCCGGCTGTCCCCAAAGTCGAGCAGATAGACGAATATGTGGCAGCTGAAATTCAATCTCATTTTTTTGGGTGCTAAATTGCAGCATAGAACCTTAGTCCGTCACTTATTGAATATTTTTAATAAACTTTAATGTCATGCGATCACTTTCACCTATCGCGAGGTATTTGGCTTTGTCTACCTCTTCTAGCGCCAAACGTGGCGGTAAGCTCCAGACTCCTTCTGGATAGTCTTTAGTATCTTTGCTATTGGCATTCACATCAGACTTAGCCACTAAGGTAAACCCCACCTTTTCAGCAAGAGCAATCACCTCGGCTTCATCCATATAACCGGTTTTAGCCGTCATACCAGGGTTGGCTCTGTGCTCAACAATACCAAAAATCCCGCCAGATTTGAGCACCTTAAAAGTCGATTCAAATACAGGCTCTAAATAGCCTTTCATGGCCCAGTTATGCAAGTTTCTGAAGGTCAACACCGTATCGACACTGGCATCACTGCCCAAAGTATAATGTGTAGGAGGATCGAAGGTCACAGTCCTCGCGTTACCGACTTGAACACTATGCTCCTTAAGCCAAGCTTCAAATAGTCGCCCTGTTGTTGCTCGATAACCCTGACGTAATTTCTCATCCTCAGGTTGAGTATCGAAATTCCCCGCGATATATTGCCCCTCTTGTGCAAGATAAGGCGCTAATACTTCTGCATACCAGCCGCCACCAGGCCATAATTCAATCACTGTTTCACTGGGTTTTATATTGAAAAAGGTGAGTGTTTCTAGAGGATGACGATATTTATCACGACTGATATTTTTATCTTGCCTAAAGTCGCTACTCACTACTTGGGCTAACGTTTTCATCTCATGGTCATGATCATGAGCCCATGTATTAACACTGAATGTCGCGCTTAAGAGTAAACCACTAATAATGGATTGATAGTGCATCTTGCTTCCCTGTAAAATTGTTGGATAAGTAACAACAAACTAACAGAAAAATGATACATATTAAAGAATCGGCCATAAATGACCGAATTTAGAAGAGCCCATAAGATTTTCACAGCTCGGATACAATACATTTATCAGGGTTCGACAGAACTCAATATCATATCAGCGGCTTTTTCGGCAATCATGATCGTAGGCGCGTTGGTATTACCACTGACCAGCTTCGGCATAATGGATGCATCGACCACTCTTAATCCCTCCATCCCATACACTCTGAGTTCTTGATCGACGACAGCCATAATATCCTCCTTCGTCCCCATTTTACAGGTGCAAGCTGGGTGATATTGGGTGTCTGCGCGATTTCTAATATCTTGCTCCAACTGTTGATCGTTACCATTATCAACTTGATAAAGCATCTGTTTACGGATCCCATCAAATGGTTGTCCTTCAAGAATGTTTTGCATTTTTTTCGCACCACGCTTAATTAACGCAAAATCTTGTTCATTTTCAAAAAATTTAGGATCAATCAATAATGCATCTTCAGGATCATTGCTCCGCAGTTTGACTTCACCAATACTATCGGGACGTAATACGGTGATGTGGCAACTATAACCATGCCCTAAGTTCACATTACGGCCGTGATTATCAACAATCCCAAGTACGAACACCAGCTGTGCATCTGGGGCAACTAGATTATCTTGTGTGCTAAAAAATGCACCTGATTCCGCTAATGTACTGGTTATTTTTCCAGTACGTTTATTTTTCCACTCAAACATCGATTTTAACATATCGATCCCGCCTTTAGGTGAAACCCCAAACGTATCTTCGTTACTTGAGACTTTGTATGTTTGCACATAATCAATATGATCTTGTAAATTTTGGCCAACTCCAGGTAAATCATGGATCACATCAATGCCATTTTCACTAAGATGCGCTTTCGGCCCAACACCTGACAACATTAATACTTGTGGTGATCCAAACGCCCCACTGCTTAGAATGACTTCTTTGTTACAAAAAATATCGACTGATTGATTGTCTTTTTTATAACGAACCCCAACGGCTTTTTTTCCATCAAACAATACTTTTTCAGTTAATGCGTGCGTAATAACGGTTAAATTTGAGCGCGCTCGGTTAGGCGTAAGGTAGGCTTTTGCTGCACTACAGCGTTCACCGTCTTTCACTGTACGCTGATACATAAAAGCCCCTTCCTGCTCAGCACCGTTATAATCTTCATTTAGTATTAAGCCATGTAACTTGCAAGACTCGATAAATAGGTGATTAAGATCACTGGCATTAGTCGCATTTGAAACATTTAATGGCCCATCCACACCATGGAACTCATTAGTATGATATTCGTTACATTCTGCTTTTTTAAAGTAGGGCAAGACTGCATCATAACTCCACCCCTTATTACCTAGTGCCGCCCAATTATCGTAATCCCACTGATTACCACGTACATACAACATGGCATTGGTTGATGAACTCCCCCCTAAGGTTTTTCCTCTTGGCTGATAACCTTTTCGGCCATTGAGTCCCTGTTGTGGAATGGTCTCAAAAGCCCAGTTATTTATCTTGGTTGGCATCATCGCAGCAACGCCGACAGGTGCATGAATAAACACACTATCATCCGGGCCCCCCGCTTCTAAAAGACAAACTGAAATCTCAGAATTTTCAGATAAACGTGATGCTAAAACACAACCAGCAGAGCCAGCCCCAACAATGATATAATCGAACATTTAACTCACCTCTACATAATAAATGATGCTAGTGGCCAAACTTGTGGCCACCGTTTTATACGTAATGTTTATCAGTGATCAACAAGTCCCTCTCTGACTCATTCCTGTTAAAATGAAGAGAAGTACTCAATAAAATCGTTATCGCAGCCATATTCTCATAGACTCAAATTGGCTTTTTAAGGCGAAGACAGAATGAAAAACAACATCATAAAATCTATTCCTTTTCGTCAAACAAGTCCATAACGGCAGTTGTACAGGTCAATAATTAGCCATCGAAACACATCAACTGCCTTTAAAAGTTAATTCTATGAGGTTTTTGTGAGTTTTTTTGATGATAAATCCGCGTAAAGAAACAAATCGTCAAATGATTTACGCTAAAGATCAACTTAAATGAAAACTGGCATAGCGGCTATACGGATCGTCTTACTCAATCGATTGAATCGCGATCTTCCCCAATGAATTCACTATTAGGTTCTTAAAGCAGTATTTTTTATCATACGGTAAGTAGGTAGGTAACGGTTTAATACGATTGGCCAATCAAAATTGACGACTTCATTGCGGCTCGATCAACGCGGCGCCAACACAGAAAAATCATCCAAGCGCTTATTGCTAACCACATGAACACCCAAACCCAAGCAGGGATCCACGTTTGCGACGCTAACATAGAGGCATCACCTTGGCCACTAAGTCCTAATAATACCATCGGACTGGCCAATGCGTTGAGCATAATCATCAAGGCCATCACTCTTAGTCCACTGCCCATAAAATGGTTTTTATTGAGTTTAAGTGGCAATAAAAACAGCACAGCTAAACACGCTAAAATGGCAATAGTCAATAAATCCCGTCCCCACAATAATGTGGTTAACACCACAGCAAAACCAAGGCAAGCAAAGCTAACACGTATCCCCCTTGGCCAAGTGGCTAAGACAAAAATCAAATACCCCCAAAGTGCCGCCCCAAAATAGCCACTAAATCCGATCGCAACAGGCCAACCACCTTGGGTAAAACACAAACCAGCACCATTAGGGAAAAGCTGAATATGACTGACACTTCCTCCGGTTAATAGGCTTGCCAAACCATGAGAAAGCTCATGAAAGTAACTTTCTAGCCATTTAAAGGGCACACTGATAAACGGCAGTCGAGTCATCATAAAAGCACACATGATTTCGAAAAAGAACCGTCCTCTCGACGGTGCACCAGTACCGGATAACTTATCACCTTCAAGGACACTAAGCGACTCATTATGCATAGGTTGATTATGCATAAGTGTCGATACCCACCATCTGCTGGATCTGTTCACGAGCGGCGGCATTTTCATTCGCAAGGTATTCACCCACTGCGCCTTCACTGCCCTGTAACGATTGTTCATACTCAAGTTTAGCGCCTAAACGAGCGCTTAACAGCTCTGCTGTCATTGACTCAGTGCTCAGCATTTTAGTTGGCAAATGAGCCTCATCACCATTAACCGTCATCGACTCAAAGTGACTGTTTTCTAATCCTTGGCTTTTCTTACCATGTTCAAGCTGATGGATAGCATCAACAGCAGAATGCGGGGCTACATGAACTTTAGTCGCACTAACATTAGGTGCACTTGATGAATAGCTCTGAGGGGGACTCAATACCGTAGGTTGAATTTGCATATACCGTCCTTCATCAGGTTAACTGCCAATACTACAACCTAGTATACTAGAATGCTTACTCTCGGCCTGGCAGCTTTTTCCAGGTGACAGTATCACGCACATACACAGGTGCTAAGTCATCAACTGATGTACATAGACCTTGAGTATAACCCTGTTTAGCGAGACTCAACATAGATTTGGCATCAGGAAACTGTATTTCTTGGCTTAACGTGATGTGCTCACTTAGCTCAAGTAACTGAGGATAAGTATCAAATCCGGTACCACAAGCAATAATGGGTAAATTTGCGTCTAATGATAAGGTCACCAAATCTGGCAAAATCACCATTTCCTCACCCACTAAATGTGCTAAGCCATCTTTGATAATAAATTGGCCCCAGTAAACCTCACCCATTCGCGCATCAATCGCACTAATGATCTGCACGGCCCCTTGATGATCAAACACAGTTTGGGCCATTGTTTGCAATGCAGAAATGCCGAACACCGGGATATCTTGGCCTAATGCTAACCCTTGGGTCATGCTAGTGCAGATCCGAATGCCAGTAAAACTGCCCGGGCCGCGTCCATAAGCGATAAGATCGACATCCGCTAATTGAATCTTGGCTTGAGACAACACACTGTCGACCATAGGCAATATACGCTGACTATGCTCACGAGGCACAATCGCTAATGCTGAATACACCTGACCATTCACGCTTAAAGCTGCCGAACAAGATTCTGTGCACGTGTCTAATGAGAGTACGGTGAGTGCATCGGCTTTTTTCTGTATATCTGTCATTTAATACCACAAACAATAAGGCTAATATCACACCTCGCCACATCACAGTAGCAAGACGACATCTAAAACGTCTGTCAACAACACAGCGGCCATCAACTCATGGGGTATTATAACCTAAGAATTATACTGGAAAAAATGGGTGACTCGATTAAATTTTAAAAAAACAACATCAACCATAGGCAACCCAGCCATTAAATCACTATCAAGCCCTAATTTAACTGTCTTTTAATTCATTTAAATTAGGGTTGCTGCACAATAATAGCTTGGATATTCTCTAGTTAGCTTTAATTATTTATCACATATAGGATCAAGCACATAATTTGTTTGTTCAAATTCTTGCCATGCACCAGTAGCTGCACCATCGATTAATAAAATAGACACGATTCCATAATCAATGAATATACCTAACAATGTTGTCGGATCAAACGCTTTTTCAGGTTTAAGGCTATTAGACTGGCAACCTTCTTTCTCTACACGAAGTACATAATTATCTTTTTTCTTAAAGGTGTAAGTCGCGCTATCTTGCCCCATATACTGTTCATTAACATACAACTTAGCCCCTTCTTCGTTAGTTCTAATGTTAACGGTTTGTGTCGTCCCGTTAAACATTGATGAACAACCTGAAATAAACGTAGTTGCCAATAACGTGCTAATCATTAAAGTTTTTTTCATTTTCTTACCTTTTATATTTTATATTTTATATTTTATATTTTATTAAAAAAATAACGCTTAATTAAAATCGCTACAATTGACCGATAACAATACGCAACGAAATGCATAACGAAGGGTTGCAGGTCGATACTGACAATGTTAAGTATCAAACGCCCCAGAGCTCAGATCACAATGAACTGCATTTTATTTATTGATATCAAAAGATTGTGATTAAAAAAAACACATAACCTACTGACTCATCTTATTTATACAGTGTTAGGAACACCTAAATGTCACGCTTAATCAGATATTAATTAACATTGGAATATTGAGCCGCCCACTTGTCTCATTTAGCATTTTCAAATCAATACATCTATATACCAAAACAACATAAAGAATAAAAACAGCGCGCAAGATACACTAAAAAACAGAAAAAGCAAAACGAATACCAACAAATATGGCACTTTTTTACTATTGCAATTTACAATTGAAACCAATTAGGAAGAGGTTCAGTTAATAAAACCTTTGCAGCAGGAGGCGGGGACGAGTTAACCAACCCTAAAAATTAACATTACACACTATTTAATAACGACCGTTATTTGGGTCAATTATGGCTAAATAAAAACATACATTAAGATTGGTTATTGCTTTGATAGTAGAGTTTAAAAAGCAGAAACGGGCTATAGAACCCTGGAACCTATGATTTTTGAGCTTCATATGCTAATAGCAGACTTAACGCTGATTTTTCATACGTTGAGCCTGACTCTATTTTAAACCATTTGGAAGAACCACAATTTTCAGAATTGATCATCTTTTCATTAATACGAAAATGAATCCCAGTATTCATGTTGACGATAACGTCTTTAATTGTCACATTGGTATAATTTTGAGCAGCTGAGGCGTTAGTTGCTATAAAAACTGCTAATAATAACACCGCTTTAATGCTAGTTTGCATAATATTCCTTAGTTACATTCATGGTAAAGCAAGCCATTACAGACCTTTGAGAGCCAGCACAAACAAAGCCCAATCATGACGCTATTTTATCAACCTAACCTGACTACCTAAATCACAACTACTGTTAGCATAAGCCCCTTGAATAGAGACTCGCTGATCAGCAAAGTAAGCAGCTGTTAACATTGAAAAGCTTCTATTTAATGATTCTGCTGAATTCACATTTGTCTGAAATTTAATATATTTTCCAGCACACTGTCCAGAACCGGAAATCTTAACCCTAAAAGACGTATCTTTAGTGGTATTAGCAGATCCGACAACTGTAGACACCGAGGATAACTCAAGGACTTTCCCACCATCAGACAGCGCAGCTAGCACACTGCCCGAAAAAAGTATCCCGACGATCACAGTTAGTGTTTTTTTCATTTTTTATACCCCCTTTTTTTGTTCACAAAATTCCGTAAATCAATTAAGAGAATGATTATTCAATTGACAATATAATAACTATCCATGTCACAGTGACTCACTTTCCCTTTGACACTTAACACGAACAGAGCTAATCATGACGCTAGGCGCAATGATTGTGTTTGCTGCTTTCTCTTTTCTCTTTGTTAAGGGACCCTTATTTACTGATATTTAGCATCAATTAATTGTGGCTAGCACTGTTAATCTGATGCATTAATTCTCGGTGACCAAGATGTTAATTTTTCTGCAAAATTATCACCAAAATGAGGCAGTTGGCCAGTTTTCGGTACTTGGTAATTGGGCAGTTCTTCATTGGGGAAAATACGGTCCCAGATTTGCACTTTAACCAACAGCTTTAACATGTCAGCATGGTAAAATTCATCCCAGACGGTAAACAAGGTAAACTCATCGCTGAAATATTCTTCCCAGTTACGTATGGCAATATCACTAAAGCCATAATCATTATCGTATTGTCGACCGGATTTATCTTGGTTCAATGCCTGCCAAAAACTGGCATCGCGATCATAGGCGGCGATGATTTCCAGTTTCAATTGACGGATATCGACATTAATATATTTTGAATCAAGTGCAGCATACATTTCCTCAACATACTCGGTTAAAATGCCATAACGCAATGTATTAATGTCAGCACTCGCATCACCATAGTGTCCATTAGGTGCCATATAATTACCTAACGTTAGTGTAAAATGAACTAAGTCTTCAGTCATCAGTCTAGCCTTTTGGTTTGCTTGGAAACATGGTCGTTATAAACCATTCACCTCGTGTCTTATTATATGCGTAACGTGCGGTCACTTGCGTCAAAGACGGCACAAACTCTATTTTTCCTTGTGAGTTTTATTATGGCACCGTTATTATTTGATGCTTTATATTGCTCCATTTCTTTTAACTTGAACCAAGTTTATAGTACAGTAATTTCCCGATACATCTTGAGTGTAAAATAACCTAACATCCAAATTAGCGGTTAAAGCTGCAAGTAAAATAGAAAGACTTGATTTATAATCGCCACTATCATCTCTAACAAGCTTAAAATCACCATAACCATAAACATCAGGTTTATGGCATTTATATTGATTTAAATTATTTGTTCGTATATAAATATTGTTATCGTTTGGAGCTGTGAACGAAGAAATAGAATCAATTTTCAAGTCATCGGACCAATAGCTACCAGCATTCGCTATTATAGGAGTAAAGATTAAAGATAGAGTTAAAGTTAAATGTTTGAATTTCACACAAGCCTCTTGATTTAAATGATTGATTTTTTGGATATAAAGCCACATTAATAGCTAGCTAAAATAACATGGGAAATTATTTTAGTCGCAATTCATGCTGTTATTTTTTTGATTAGCTCTTATTTCTCATCAACCTCCTTATATTTAACGACTTCCCTTTGACACTTAACGCGAACAGAGCTAATCATGACGCTAGGCGCCATGATTATGTTTGCTGTTTGCTTTTTATTAAGAGACTCTTATTTACTGATATTTAGCATCAATTAATTATAGGTGGCACCGTTAATCCTGTTCATAGATGTCATATGATGCAGTTAATTCAAGGCTAATTAAATGTTCTCACCAAGTATGCTGATACTTTATAGTTAGTCAAGCTGCAATCATAAGCATTATCAGAATAAGCTACCACCACCTCTTTTCCTGACATTTGAGCCGCCAAAAGAGCTGAATACCTTTCTCTCGTTCCGGGTTCACTTAAAGAACCTAACCTTCTCCAAAGTTTGCCATTGACATCTTGGCTATACAAAACATGATTACTTTCGATTTGTAGATGTACTATTTTGTCTTTCGGACACGATGTTCTGGCATAACTACTACTTGCGACCAACAAGCTTAAAAGAGACACTAATTTTACAAGCTTCACTAATTTCATTCAATACTCCATATTATATTATTGTTAACCTTCTCGATTTGGCGACTGCCACATCGATATTTTCGCTAGGGCAGAGGTTTATTCTCACTATATTCCAAACAAGGACATCTAAAAATTGCTACTAGAAAACCAATAAGCGGTATAAATGCTACCTACCAATAGTGGTAGGTGTCGCAGCTCATTGCTGTTATTTTTTTCCTGTTATTTACGTCTTATGACTCTCTCATCAAGCTCCTTATATTTAACGACTTCCCTTTGACACTTAACACGAACAGAGCTAATCATGACGCTAGGCGCCATGATTATGTTTGCTGCTTTCTCTTTTCTCTTTGTTAAGGGATCCTTATTTACTGATATTTAACATCAATGCTATTCATCACTGGCATTTAAGAAACTGACATCAAATGCTTGTAGCTCTGCTTGGTAAAAATATTCGGGAATATAGTCACATTCAAAGCCCAAGGTGTAGCCACGGTGTTTATAGGCTACGCGCGCCAGTGCGGTGAGTGGCAGCGACAGTGGGCCGTCATCTTTACCGGCAAGCTGTTCTTGTGGCCAAAACTCAGCATGGGATTGCGCCGCATTGTACATGGTCTCACGGTACAACTGCTCGTCGGCGCCGCCAAATATTTTTAACATCACATCTATGGTCGGCAAGGCGATGTAAGTCATAAACTCATTTAATCCCGCACTGATCTTATCTGGGGTGGTCTCATCGACAAATTCTTGGATTTTGGCTTGCACATCAAGATCTTTTAGCTTTAAAAAACCGGCGATGATCTCAAAATATAGGTATTGTGCGGGCGTTTTCCACTTTACATTGGGGTGGTCTTGCACTTCGACTAAATAATCTAGATCATCATCTTGTTCGCACAGCAAAGAGATCCACAAGTAACTGGAGTAATCGGCGCAATCGATTGCTCGATAATCGCTGTCACGATAACCAAAACGGATCCCCCCTTGGGGCAATACCACCTCTATTTGCTCGTTGTCAGCTAACAAACGATACTCCACCGACTTCAGCGCATAATACTGAAACGCTTGCAGCAAACGTAAGCCCTGCGCCGGTAGCTGGGCGCCATTATTGGCTTTAATGGCTAAACTCCAACAACGCTCAGCAATCGATTTTAATGTAGTAAACTGTTTAGCATAATTGATCGTTAATATCTTATTGAGTCTTGCCAGCTCATTTTTATAGACAAAATCGACACCCTTGGTGTGCGCTAAATGAAACGCAATGGGGGCAGTTAAATCAATTTTATTCATGTTTATACTCATCTTTATTCATCATTGATTATTCACAATGGCTATTAATCAAAAAACTTGACGGCAGCGGTGGATAAATTACCTTGTTGGTCAAACTTTTGCTCTATGCCGATGTACTTAACCGCATCAACTTCCTCAATTTTCCCAAGGGTATCACCTAAGGAGTCTACCTTGTCCCGTTGCGCCTTGGGCATGGTACCATTAATGTAATCATCTCGACCTGTATATTGTTTATGTTTGTCCTGCATAAAGCACAGCATCTAGTGCCACCCATTATTATGCCATTTTATAGGTTGAACGTGGCTGAGTTTGGCTTGGCCAAATAATCAGCTTACATTACTGCTACACACAGACCACAAAAGCAGCTTGATGTGTCAATCCGTCACTCATTACAAAAATATCGACTATTTTACCTTTAAGCAGGCAACAAACATGCCGAAAAAATGTTCGGTTTGGGTTTATACATTATGGTTATGTGGCTAAACGCTTTTACTAAGCACTATCCAACCATCGTCGACAATTAGCTGCACCTTGCCTTCGCTTACGCTCTAAATGTTAGCAATACACATCAAGTTCTTCTAGCGTTCCCACAGGTCCTTTAAATAGACGACTAAAATCACTCGTGAGTTTTATCCAGTTTTCTTGAGGAATATTTAACCTTTCAAGTAGTTGCATCGAAGACTGACTTATTACGCCACGTTTATCATCTCGAATAACCCTACCTGTATCATCAACCAATTGCAGATAATCCTTGGCATTAAACATTAGGCCTTTGGGCATATCTTTTCGTTCGGTCCCTACAAATGGCAGTAAAGCAATTTATTATGGGTGGCACCGTTAATCTTCCTTTACTTAAATAGCAGACTCTATTATTTTAATATTTTCTTCTGATACATTGATAATATCAACATTAGAAAGGAAGTCTTCAGCATCAATACCAAATATAACATTGTTGTTATTAATAAAACGAACAGGTTTTTTTCCATCAACAATTGAAACTGAGATAAAGTTTTGGCCAAGAATGAGATCAAGCTCTACATTAAACTCATCAATAAAGTTATTAGCAAACTCATCAGAATAGCTGTCTTTTACCCAGTTAGACAAATCAAATATAGGTAGCCCTACACTCTCTGACACACTAACAACATAGGCGTAACTAACTTTACGAATATTCTCTGTTCTTATACTTGTCAAAGTCACACTTTGTACTACACCTGAGTTCTTGTTCAGCCCAATTTCCATTAATGATAAACTACCATCACCAACTCTCCAATAAAGAGGAGGTGATAACGAGTCGCATTCAAATTCAGCAGTAAATGGAATATATTCATCAAATTCAATTGATAATGCTACACAATTCATTTCGTCTTTAATTTTTAACATTATTTATATAGCGCATGCTTAATTACTGGCAACGCATCCCCCATTTTTCCGGCACCAAACACAATCTCCCAACGCCCAGTCTGAATCATTTCTCCGCTCTTATCACGACCATCTAGCGACCATCTAGTGCCACCCATTATTACGACTCGATTAAATTTTAAAAAACAACATCAACCATAGGCAACCCAGCCATTAAATCACTATCAAGCCCTAATTTAACTGTCTTTTAATTCATTTAAATTAGGGTTGCTGCACAATAATAGCTTGGATATTCTCTAGTTAGCTTTAATTATTTATCACATATAGGATCAAGCACATAATTTGTTTGTTCAAATTCTTGCCATACACCAGTAGCTGCACCATCGATTAATAAAATAGACACGATTCCATAATCAATAAATAGAATCCAACTTAGGGTATCCTCCGGTGCAACCGTTAACATTTATGATCACTGGTTTATTTTGAGCTTCATATGCTAATAGCAGACTTAACGCTGATTTTTCATACGTTGAGCCTGACTCTATTTTAAACCATTTGGAAGAACCACAATTTTCAGAATTGATCATCTTTTCATTAATACGAAAATGAATCCCAGTATTCATGTTGACGATAACGTCTTTAATTGTCACATTGGTATAATTTTGAGCAGCTGAGGCGTTAGTTGCTATAAAAACTGCTAATAATAACACCGCTTTAATGCTAGTTTGCATAATATTCCTTAGTTACATTCATGGTAAAGCAAGCCATTACAGACCTTTGAGAGCCAGCACAAACAAAGCCCAATCATGACGCTATTTTATCAACCTAACCTGACTACCTAAATCACAACTACTGTTAGCATAAGCCCCTTGAATAGAGACTCGCTGATCAGCAAAGTAAGCAGCTGTTAACATTGAAAAGCTTCTATTTAATGATTCTGCTGAATTCACATTTGTCTGAAATTTAATATATTTTCCAGCACACTGTCCAGAACCGGAAATCTTAACCCTAAAAGACGTATCTTTAGTGGTATTAGCAGATCCGACAACTGTAGACACCGAGGATAACTCAAGGACTTTCCCACCATCAGACAGCGCAGCTAGCACACTGCCCGAAAAAAGTATCCCGACGATCACAGTTAGTGTTTTTTTCATTTTTTATACCCCCTTTTTTTGTTCACAAAATTCCGTAAATCAATTAAGAGAATGATTATTCAATTGACAATATAATAACTATCCATGTCACAGTGACTCACTTTCCCTTTGACACTTAACACGAACAGAGCCAATCATGACGCTAGGCACCATAATTATGTTTGCTTTTTATTAAGAGACTCTTATTTACTGATATTTAGCATCAATTTATTATAGGTGGCACCGTTAATCGGTGAGTATTACTGTTTGTCCAACGTGACATACACAATTTTACACCCCTTAGACTTCTCATCAGTGCGAATGTACACCCTTTTATTAGCCATTTGCGCTGCCAATAAGGTTGAATAAATGATATCAGCCGCTGGCTCACTGTGGTTTAAAGTGGCGTACTTACCTTCAGCCGCTTCACAAGACATTAAGGTTTCATCACCAGAGGTACCAATCAAAATCTGACCTGACACGTAAGTATAAAGCCTCTCGACATAGACACCTGTGCAGCCAATACTCATGCATGCCGCATAAGCTGAGCCTGTGAGCAGTAAAGCTGCGGTTCCAACCGCGAGGTTTAACATCGATTTTGATATTATTTTTAACATTGTTTTTGCCTTTTTATTTATTTTATTCCAAACAAGGACATCTAAAAAATTGCTACTAGAAAACCAGTAAGCCGTATACATGCTACCTACCAATAGTGGTAGCTGTCGCAATTCATGCTGTTATTTTTTTCCTGTTATTTACGTCTTATTACTCTCTCATCAAGCTCCCTATATTTAACGACTTCCCTTTGACACTTAACACTTAACGCGAACAGAGCTAATCATGACGCTAGGCGCCATGATTGTATTTGCTGCTTTCTCTTTTCTCTTTGTTAAGGGATCCTTATTTACTGATATTTAACATCAATGCTATTCATCACTGGCATTTAAGAAACTGACATCAAATGCTTGTAGCTCAGCTTGGTAAAAATATTCGGGAATATAGTCACATTCAAAGCCCAAGGTGTAGCCAAAGTGTTTATAGGCTACGCGCGCCAGTGCGGTGAGTGGCAGCGACAGTGGGCCGTCATCTTTACCGGCAAGCTGTTCTTGTGGCCAAAACTCAGCATGGGATTGCGCCGCATTGTACATGGTCTCACGGTACAACTGCTCGTCGGCGCCGCCAAATATTTTTAACATCACATCTATGGTCGGCAAGGCGATGTAAGTCATAAACTCATTTAATCCAGCACAGATCTTATCTTCCGTTGTCTCATCGACAAATTCTTGAATTTTGGCCTGTACATCAACATTTTTTAGCTTTAAAAAACCGGCGATGATCTCAAAATATAGGTATTGTGCGGGCGTTCTCCACTTTACATTGGCGTGATCTTGCACTTCGACTAAATAGTCTAGGTCATCATCTTGTTCGCACAGTAAAGAGATCCACAAATAAACGGAGTAATCGGCGCAATCGATTGCTCGATAATCGCTGTCACGATAGCCAAAACGGATCCCCCCTTGGGGCAATACCACCTCTATTTGCTCATTGTCGGCTAACAAACGATACTCCACCGATTTCAGCGCGTAATACTGAAACGCTTGCAGCAAACGTAAGCCCTGCGCCGGTAGCTGGGCGCCGTGATTGGCTTCAATGGCCAAAAACCAGCAGCGCTCAGCAATCGACTTTAATGGAGTAAACTGTTTGGTATAATTGATCGTTAATATCTTATTGAGTCTTGCCAGCTCATTTTTATAAACAAAATCGATGCCCTTGGTGCTCGCCAAATGAAACGGGATCGGGATGGTTAGATCAATTTTATTCATGCTCATGTTTACACTCATCTCTATTCATCATTGATTATTCACAATGGCTATTAATCAAAAAACTTGACGGCAGCGGTGGATAAATTGCCTAGCGGGTCAAACTTTTGCTCTATGCCGATATACTTGACCGCATCAACCTCATCAATTTTCCCAAGGGTATCACCCAAAGAGTCTACCTTATCCCGCTGCACTTTATCCATAGTGCCGTTTTTGTAATCATCTCGGCCTATATATTGCTTGTGTTTGTCCTGCATAAAGCGCCAAATATTGTCATCATAAGCTTTGCTGCCTTGTTGGGCGCTAAGCACCACATTGTCACGACTCACACTGACTTGGGCAGTCTTATAATTGGAACTGGGCGCTACGCCGCCTTTAGATTCGAGTTTTATCAAGCTGGTTTTACCAGAGCCGTCGGTAACTTGATAAATGCCGTCATATTGATGGCTTGTCCGCTTATCTAAGTAGTTAAAGGTTAACGGCTCAACTTTAACATATTTTTGAGTTAAATAGTGCTCAGCACGCGCTAGACCTGCGGTTTCGCTGTATTTTCTCATCTTAGCCGTCATTTCATTGAGCCTGATGTCGATGGCATCATTTTTTTTCAAGCCCGGCGTCTGATACAACTCAGTCAGTGTTTTCTTTTCATTGATGAGATCTTTGCGCCTTTGCTCCAATTGCGCCACGGTGATCTTATCTCCCTTAATCGGATCGGTGACTTTAGACTGTAAAAAGCTGGCATCAAGTTTGGCATTACCCGATATTGTTTTACTGCCCTTGAGGTTTATTCTATAGTCCACATCATCAGGGATATTAGGTGGATTCCTGCGCTTACCGTCAAGCTTAGCAAAACGGCCATTGGCGGTGATCATTTTGCCGTTTGCAAGCTGCGCTGCAATGTCTGTTTCAGTGATCACCGTATTAGGGTTTATTTTCTTGTATTGATAATATTTAGCTAATGCTTCACCTTTAGCATTCAATCTGGCTTGAACAAGCAGCTTATTTTTGCCTGATACATGAGACAGTAAATTATCATCAAAGTCATCACCTAACTCGGCTAATATTCGCGCTCCCTTAGGATGGGATTTAACCATGAGATAGAGTTTTTCTTGCAATTCCTCGATAGGTAATACTTTAGAGGCTTTAGAGATTTTGTTTACCCCTAGGATAAGAGCGACATCTATAGCGGCATCTTTAGCAATGCCAATGATGGCTTCAACTAAGGCATCTTTTTTCTCCTCCTCTGACAGTTGTTTATATTGCTTCATGGCATTATCAAGGGTTTTTGCCAGCTCACCGACT
The DNA here is from genome assembly GCF_013248905.1 of Shewanella sp. VB17. Taxonomy (NCBI): domain Bacteria; kingdom Pseudomonadati; phylum Pseudomonadota; class Gammaproteobacteria; order Alteromonadales; family Shewanellaceae; genus Shewanella; species Shewanella sp. VB17. The sequence goes on along the minus strand of NZ_JABRVS010000001.1, from coordinate 2,645,635 downwards.
TTATATAGGCTGGTATAGAAAGCCGCGGCTGTTATAAACGCCTGTATTATTACAACCGCATTGTTATTTTCTGCGGCATTACCACCGGCATCGGCGGCCATGTTGACATCTAAACCACTGGCGAAAGCCAATAATCCAGCGCTTAATCGAGCCATATCGACTGAGCTGCGGGTAATGACCCTTATCTGCGCGAGGTCGTTTTCCGTGGGGGCGTATTTAACGCGGTCAAACACGGCTTGTAATTCAGAGGCCTGTGTGGAGTTTGCTTTACTGATGTCAAAATCATAGGCAAGCCCTAACTCTTTCATGGCATCGAGCAATTCATTTTGTTGCTCTGACAGCATTTGCTCAGTGTAAATGGTGGCGGTTAATTCGCCAACAACCGCGCCTGTCGCCGCGCTGGTACACGCGCCAGCACTGGAAATGTCACTGCTTTGGATCTTATCGGTCACTAAGCCTAAAGAACAACCTAGCGCCGCATGAGAGACATAACGCATCGCCTCATTGAACTGATGTTCACTGGCTAAACTACCAATTTTATTGGCAATTTTAGCCCCTATGCGGTTCACCGCTGAGGTCATCATGGATGTTTGCAGTGATGCGAGAAACTCTTTAGAGTTACCCCCATTGACTAAGGTTGAAATCCCCGTAGAGACCGTACTTTGGGCCGCTATTTGTACCACTTGATTACTTAAGCTCGCCAAGTCTTCTGGCATCATTGAGCTGTCAAAAAATTCAAATTGATTAATTTGTAAGTAATCTAATGCACCAGCAGTGGCCATTGAAGTGGCGAGTGATTTTAATGAGTCTTTTGAGGTGAGTGCTTTTAATGATTCACCTAAATTATCACCATTAGCTAGACTAGACACGGTTTGCGTTGCCAATGTTAACGCACCAGCCTCTAAGACTGCCCCCATCGTCACAGAGCCGACTAAACCTGTGATGCCTGTGCCTGCTACCGTGGTAGTGACACCTGCTGTAACGGTTGTTGTTCCAACCGTGCCGCCTATGGCACCAAATCCAGCTGGCCCCATGGCAACAGCCATAGCTATGGCAATAATGGCCATGGCGGCAGGGCTCAGGGTGCTAGTTTTGTCATGCTTATGAATATTAACGAGTTCTTGGTAAATAATATCGACTTGACCGTTAAACTCATTATCAGCATAAACGTCTGCCATCCAAGCTAATGAGGGCGACTCTTCAAAGCCTGATAATATTTCATCAAGGGATTGATCATCTTTTTGCCCCAGCTCGACACTCAGCCCTCTGGTGGCATGAATGTTGACACCACCCACCACCTCGTTATAGACCGCAAACTCTTCTTGATCATCAATGGTTTCGGTTTTTATGCGCCAAAAGCCTTTGGTCACTCTGTTAAGGTAATAATGATCTTGCTCTTTAGCGAGCAGTAAGTTGACTTTGCCATTATCGGCATAAATGTCCGTGCCCGCAGCAGAAGTGATTGCCGTGGCCTTTAAAATAACGTCCCCCATTTTAGTGGCGATTAATACATTTTTACCTGCATCTAATGCCGAGCGAATAGCAATGGTTTGAAATTCACGTTCTTGAGTGGTGACTTTGCCCACAGTGCCGGAGCGTGAGGACTGGAATTGATTAAACGCATTACCAATATACACCCCTTGACCAGCTAATATCTGTATCGCCCCTTTATCGGCAGACAAGGTGGCTGCATTAAGCTCGATGGCACCGGAGGCCATCAGATAAATGTTATCTTGGGCGCTCAATTTAGAGGCGGTATGGGTAATAATGGATTCATTTTCATCAAAGCCTCCTACCCTTTGATTGCGCACATAGGTAGTATCCTGGCTGATGAGCTGTATATTACCGCGAGCATTGAAGATAATGTTGTTACCTGAAAGCCTGCCCCCTTGCACCACGATATCGTGATGACTGCGAATGGATATATCACCATTGGTGGCATTAACACTGGCGATTTCACCTAGGCGAGTACCTTGCTCATAACGAGTGGCATAACGGTGTACCAAGGTTTTTTGCAGATATTGATTGGCGATAATATTGACATTATCTTGCGCCGATAAATGGCCGGACAAGTTTTGCAACGTGCCGCCCACCAGTAAGTTTAGGTCGCCACTGGCCACCACACTGGCGCCTTCGGCAACCGTGAAATTGCCCGCTGTTTGCAAATAGGTATTGCGGCGGGTGAATAAAGTGCCCGAGCCGACATGAATGTTCTTAAACTGTACCGCCCCCCCCGAGAAGAAAACTTGATGACCATTAACACTGTCTTCTGCGATGGTTTTATCGGTTAAATGCACCACAGGTACCAGCACAGGTTCGCCGTTAATGGTGCGCAGCTCTGGCCAAATAAAATCTCGAGCAAATGTCTGCACCTGTGCACGGGTGACCATGTCACCGTATTTCACACCAGAAGACAGCGCAAAATCGTAGGCTCGATTGTATAAATCATTAATCTGATTCACTTCTGAATCATGATAACGTGGCAAAACCGTACGCTGTAATTGATTAAATATTTGTGAGCGTATCAAGCGTGACTGCACAAAGGCATCACCGATACGTTTCTCTACAGGGTAGTAAGGAAAAATAATGGTAATATCGCCATTAATAATGGGGATCATCACAGGTTTGGGTAAACTGGATTTATTATTTGCCAGCAAGGTTTGATGAAAGCTTAATACATTTTGGGCTTTTTCGGCTGCGGCTACATCGACATAATAAGCTTTTTTAAATTGCTGCTCGCTATTATCAATACGCTCAAATTGTAAGGCGTTATTAGCTTCTGATTCTAGTTGGCCATTTGATATTAACACATAGGCTTGCACTGTGGTTGGCAGCATAATTTGTGCTAATAATACTAAGCTAAGTAAATACGAAGTAAAGCGCTGCCATAACGGCGGGATATACACTTTATCTTGTTTTATTATCTGTTTCATTGAAAATACGTATCCTTACTGCTTCTTTATTATAAATAATCAGGAACTTGGCTAAGTGGCATCGACGCGGTGACATTATTTGTTGTCTTTTTATGCTTTGATTTTCTCCCAAACGATCTTTTTCTTGCATAGTCATCTATCTGCATATAATTAATAACTAGCTTGGCACCATCAACAAAATATTTAACACTAGTTAAATCATTTTTTGTGCTTCTATATTTATATGATGTGTTAAGTCCTGATGGAAATACTACCCGCTCCGCTTGTAAGACAAAATTTTCTACCGCTGTGGTCAATTGCCTGTGGGTATATGATGTTCCATCAACGTCTCTGTCTACCATTTCGGCATCTAAAATTTGTTGGAAATTGACTTTAAATTGATAAGTTTTAAATTGCTGAACCTCACTAATTGAAGCGGTATAATTTCCGTAGGGGGGTAAATATGTTATTTTTTTTATGGCTATCTGACCTTGAACAAGATCACCGACGATTTCTGAGGAAAGAACCTCAAAAGAACAAGTAGCCCTATACAGACAATCAACATTCTCTAGCCAAGAAAAAACATTCACGTCTGGTTTATTTCCCCAAGCATAACCGTTCAATTCTGTGGTATGAGTCGCAATGTATTCATCAACAATTTTATTAACCACTCTTCTGGCATCATTACTCATGGGACCAATGCCAACAATATCCAGATCTGTGTTGCTTTCTAACCCTTTTTTAACCCCATAAATGTTGCCCGTCACCGCAAATAAGGTTTCAGCTTCAATGGAAGTGGTAATATCCTCTCGCTCACAATGACGATAGGTTAAGCACCCCCTGAGCGCATTAATATCAACTGAGGTATATTCTTTGGTAAGCTCTAGCCCTATGCTTGAGACCTTACCTTTATAAAAGTGACTATCATTAAACACTTCGAAATAAGACATTTCATTAATTGATTGCACTTCTTTATTAACGGCACGAGTGCTGGCTGCTTGGTTTTTATTCAACCCATAACTGTGTATAAAGCGACCAAATGAAAACAAACGCCCTGGCGGTGAATAGGCTAAAATTTTTGAAGTCGTACCCGAGTTGTAGCGTTTATTGGTTTTATTCTTATCATGACTGTAATCAACACGGCGATAAACATAGGTTTCAAACTGTATTTTATAACGTTCATTACTGAATGTTGGGGTATTGATGTTGGCTTGACCATTCTCATGTAAGCCTATAATGGCAGAGGCGTTTACAATATATTTATAGCCCTTTAAATCTAAAGCATATTCAGCTTCAATACTCACTTGTTTTGCCTGAGCATTGTTAATACTAATGCCTGCATCCCAATTCGCTGATGGGAGTTTATCGATAAAATAGGGGTTAATATTTTCTATCACATCGGCTACGATTGTTAGATCATTGGCAACAATGTGCGCTGACACATTTTTTTGGAAAGTGCCTCTTTTTTCATTAATATCATAAAAGATACCGTATTTTTTCGCGGTCATATCGATACTAATAGGCAGTATGGTTGGCACATTGGCATAGTTTTCATAATGGCTGCGTGAGCCATTAACGACAGCGCCATTATTTGACTTTAATATCAAGGTATTTGATTTAATATTGCCGCCAAAGCTATTGTAAATACTCTGCTGGGTTTCGACCGCCACATCTGTCGCGGCAATCTGGCCATTATTAATAAAGGTATTGGCCGCAATTTCAACCTGTTGCGCCTGCACACTGCCCTTGTTCCTCACCATGGTTGCTGCAATGACAGACAAGTCTTTAGTGACGATAGCTGAATGTAAGTTGACCTTATTTAATGATTTTATCGACACTCTATTGTCAGAAAATAACTTACCACTAAGAGTGACGTTATGTTGGGCACTGCTGGTGTGTTTACCCACCCCTTGAATGTATATTCCCTCAATAGGGGCATAAAAATCATTATTATGAGTACTGGTGGCGATAATATCTGACAAGGTACTGAGATTGGCCGATGTGGCTAAGGTAATGTGCTTAGGGCTGACCACTGCAATGCTGGCCGCGCGCAATTTGCCACCGACAACAAATGCTTGGTTGACTACCGTTGCCGCTGAGACTTTTAGCTTTTCATACCCTATGGTCATTAGACCTGCATACAAGCTAATGCCACCAGAGCCGACAATTTTACTGCCTTGGGGGTGAATAATATGGCCACCTTGTGGGTGGATATCGGCCCTAAGATTAATGTCTATGGTGCCCGCTGTTTGCACGGTATTCGCCATTAACTCTAACGATTGCAGGCCCGGCGCACTAAGGCCATTGACGGTGACACTCCCCGTACTGTTCGTCACCAGATTGTTCACGGTGCCTGAAGCGAGTATCGAAGATACCGACTTGGTAGTGGCGGCGGCAAACGTGGCACGGCCCACATTGCTAAAACTGCACTGCTGGCAATTAATACTATTAGTGCGAGTTGAATTGGTGATGAATAATATATCGGCTGGCCGGCCGATTATTTCAATATTGGCAGAAAGCTTGATGTTGGTGGCTTGAATAACAATCAAACTTGCGGATCCATTATTCGTCGCGCCTTGGCCACCATTGTATATTCTGAGATTTGTGTTGGCTAAGTCGAATCTTGAAAATACATTATAAGATATCCCTCTTACTGGCTTTGCAGGGACTAATTGTGCGCCGTCAGCAGATGACGCGGCAATGATTTTAATGCTTTTATTCGCCGTCACCAGATTCACATCGGCTGCATGTGCGCTAATATTGTACCAAGACGTTAATAGCAAAAGCCAAAAAAGCCTCACATTCCTTTTACAACATATCCATCTGAACATTTACAAACCTCAGTATTATTTATTGATTTTGTTGATTTAAATTTACAAAAAGATAAAGTTATCGCCTTAAAAGAACAATCAGTTTTATCGAATTAGTCACGTACTTGCGACATATAGAACGACATAAGCACAAGAAATAATACTTATGTCGTTAAGATGTGAATTTCGAAGAGCATTATCCACACATGAAAAACAAATACAACTTAAGAAACACAAAAAACAAGGCAATACTAAAATAAGTAACTCATAATATTTACGACAATTTATTAACAAAATTTGAATGGTTATTAGTTTCAGCTAATAAAAACGCTATATTTATTAAATTTAAGATATATTGGCTAAATAAAAACCAATTTACAGCATAAATATCGATTCAAGAGGGATGTGGGGATTACATTGAAAGTGACGAACTATTTTGTGTGTAGTAAAACGCGCCCATGGGAAACTCGCAACAACGACAAACCACGCGCCATAAGCCCTATTAAAATTAATCATGTTGGACAGGAATAGGAAGCGATAGGGAATCAATTAAGATCCTAGCACTCACGGCTAGGATCTTAGATAATATTCCCTTCGGTGTTGAGCAATGTCACTAGTGTTAACCCAATGAAACAAATACATGATCACTATTTTGGTGGTTGCACTGGTGATGGCGAGCAGCATCAATGGCCAGCCGATTGACATTCCCATGCTCAATGCAAATAAAATCGTCGATATATCCATCATGAAGATAAATTGGCTCATTTTCAAATCAACAGCCCCTGTGCTACCCGATCTCACAATAAGGCGAATTTGATGAAAGTAGCCCTGCGCTATTAGCAATGAAATAACCACTATGATGATTGTCGACACTTGACGGCCCTCATCAACAAAGGTATGTCCCCAAAACAATCCTGCCATTCCCAGCAGTAGACAGATTATCGAACACAAAAAGACACACCACGAACGCCTGTCTTTTCTATCTCGCCATATTTCATACAAAATAGTGCCGACGATTAAGGTCGCGATTAATCGAGGCCATACCATATAATGATTAAAGGGTTCTATCGAATAACCGTATATAAAAAAAGAAAAATAGGCTAAATAACTGACAGTAAATTGATTTATTGATAGCAGTGCCGTTGGTGTTTCTGCGATATCAATGTTGATCTTTCTGCGCCAAATGGTGTTTAGCTGCGAATAAACACCGTACACACTAATCACAGTAAAAAACGTATTGATCGTGCCAAATACATGATAACTATTCATCGATAACTCCTCTAGTTTAGGAGGAGAATTTAAACATACATTGTCGACAATTTAAACATTTAAACATTTAAATCCTAATAGTCACTTTTTATTGACATTACTAGCGACTTTTGTCGACAATACTGTTTCAAGTATAACGAATAATATTGTGTATCATCACCGATTTGTCGCTCATGTTACGGTAGCCATGGGTCTGAGCGGCACAAAACTTTACCGCCGTCCCCTGCTCGACCGTGTGCCACGCTTGATTTAAGTAATATTCCATGCTGCCATCAATGGCCAAAATATGTTCAATGACTCCTTGGTTATGCGGCGGTGAAATGTGCGCTCGCTGAGGAAATAAGATAATTTGAAACACTTCCAATTGGGTCACATCATCATAGGGACAGAGAATGGACACTTGAATATCTTGCTCTGCATTACTTAATACACTTGGCCTGTCTGTCTGGCCAAGATCGTCAATAAAGTATGACAGAGGGAGAGTAAAACCATTGGCGATACTCCACAATTTGACCACCGTTGGACTGGACTCTCCCCGTTCTATTTGGCCTAACATGGCTTTAGACACCCCAGTGTATAGACTGGTTTTGTCTAAACTCCAGCCTTTGACACTGCGGGCCTCTTTTAGCCGTGTCCCTAAGGTGTCGTTAATATGAGTATTAATCATCATCCCCTTGTGCGTTATCACGTACGGTGTTATTTTGTCGCCCCAATTGTGCGTTATTACGCACAGGTTGATTTTAGCATACACAGGGAAGCATATGTATAACACCGGACTCATATTAAATAGAATCAATATCGGTTTTATTGCTGCTTTAGTGGGCTTCACCAGTTCAGTGGCCTTGATCTATCAAGCCGCGGTTAACTTAGGCGCTGATTTAACCATGGTGTCGAGTTGGATTTTTGCTTTAGGGCTTGGCATGGGCGTCACCTCTATTGGCTTATCTCTCTATTACCGTGTCCCTATCTTGATTGCCTGGTCGACGCCAGGGGCTGCGCTACTGATCACCAGTGCTCAAGGATTTACCATCAATCAGGCCGTCGGCGCGTTTATCGTTTCTGCTGGCTTAATCACTGTGTCTGGCCTCACCGGTTGGTTTGAAAAAATCATCAACAAGGTACCGCAACAAATAGCCAGTGCCATGTTAGCGGGAATATTGCTCTCTTTTGGCATCAATGTGTTTAACCTGATGCAGCAGCAGCTTTTTTTAGTACTCACCATGCTAATCGTTTACCTGGTGTGTAAAAAAATCATGCCGAGTTTTGCGATGCTCGCCATCTTAGTCGTCGGCACGACACTGGCTTGGCAGCAAGGATTGTTTGTTATCCCTCAACTAGAGTGGACCGTCAGCGAGCTGATTTATATCGAGCCAGAATGGCACTTCGCCGCCGCACTCAACATAGGTGTCCCGCTCTTTTTAATCACCATGGCCACACAAAATATCCCAGGGATTGCCATCTTAAATGCCCATAAATATAGGCCTCCGATTTCAAAAATAATGACCATCACTGGCTTAGTGAATATTCTGATCGCTCCTTTCGGCGGGTTCGCCATCAATCTGGCAGCCTTAACCGCCGCCATTTGCATGACGCCTGAGGCCGATTCAAACCCAAACAAACGATACTGGGCGGCGGTGAGCACTGGCGGCTTTTATCTATTGATGGGAATAGGCGCACTCAGTTTAATGACCCTGTTTCAGTCACTGCCCCAAGCACTGATATTGGCCCTTGCTGGTATCGCACTCTTTTCAACCATAGGCAGCAGCTTACAACACGCATTTATCGAAACTCAATATAAAGAAGCGGCCCTGATGACCTTTTTAGTCACCGCGTCGGACTTCAGTTTGTGGAACATTGGCTCTGCGCTGTGGGGCATGTTAGCCGGTATTATCACTATTGCCATTAGTCATTTTGTCGGTAAAGCAAGAGAAAAAATGCAGCAACGCCCTTCACTGGTGATAGAAATACCCCCTCATCAATCCAATTAAAAATGAATCAAATAATCTTATGAGAACATCTAACCGACTTAATATGCCACTTAAGGTATTGATTAAGTCGGTGCGATCTCTTGCTTCGCTATCGCATGAGATAAACACATGAGTGCTTGATCAAATTCAGTTTCATTAAGATCGGCATAGCCAAGCCTTAATGCATGGGTTTTGTCATTAAGCCCTGAGAATAAATCCCCTAACAAAACTGATAAACCCAGCTCCTTCGCCTCCTTTTGCAGCTTGTCCATATTCAGTTGCTCATCAAAACATAACCACAACGCCAACCCACCTGAAGGCACATTGAATCGCGCCATCGGCAATATTTCTCGCACCCGTTTAACCGCATGATCACGCCGTAACTGATACACTTTCAAGGCTCGCCGAATATGCCTCTTCATCTGTCCATTGACCATCAGCTCTGCCACTGCAAGCTCTGTCACCGCATTGCCTTGACGATCGATTAATAAAATTTCTCGCCCGCAACGCTGAATAAACCCTTCTGGCGCGACCATGTACCCAAGGCGAAGCCCTGGGGCCAATATTTTCGACAACGAGCCAATGTGTATCACCCGCCCAGCGGTTTCCATGCTCGCCAATGGCAGCATAGGCTTATGAGAAAAATGAAACTCATGATCGTAATCGTCTTCAATAATGATAAAATTATACTGCTCAGCCAAAGCCAACAAACGGATCCTGCGCTCAAGTGACAGCATGCAGGTGGTGGGAAATTGATGATGTGGCGTGGTGTAAACCGCACTGATCTCGCGCTGAACACACATTTGCTCGAGGGCATCGAGACTCATGCCATCATCGTCTTGATCGACATACGCAATATCAACACCAAATGATTCAAACGCCTCACGGGCTGGTGGGTAACTGAGTTTCTCCATCACCACGCAACCCGTGTGATTCGACAGTAGCCGTGCACTTAAATAAATCCCCATTTGACTGCCACGAATGATGCATACCTGCTCAGTGCTGACACTCATTCCCCGCTCTTGACGTAACATATCAGCGATGGCGCTTCGCAATGAGAGATTTCCCCTAGCATCATCATAAGCCAAACGATTGGCACGAGCTGAAATCAGTAATGCGCGCCTAAACGCGCGTGACAATACATCGAACGGCACCAATCTTGTGTCCGGTACACCGTCACTGAATTGCCATCGACTTGGTTTAACAGGACTCACTGACAGTGCATAGGTTTCCAGCCCAGACTCAATTAACGATAATGGAAACGGTGTAGGTTCCACAATCGGTGCTTGGTGGCTAGTAAAAATCGGCAGTTTTTGACTAATAAAAGAGCCGCGCCTTGGCTGAGTCTCGATCCAACCTTGAGCCTGGAGCTCTTCAAAAGCTTGCACCACGGTTTTACGATTGACCCCCAAATCATCACTCATTTTACGCGTGCCGGGCAAAGGGGAACCGGGTAATAAGCGGCCTTTACACACTTCATTAACCACCGCCTGTACCAGTTGTAGATGCAACGACACACCACCGCTTCTTTCAAGCGTCATGTTCAAATGCCAATTGCGTAAACTCACAGGCTTGTTTGCTGTCATTGAACGCCCTCTATCTGGACCCGTACAAATTAAAAAACTGGAGGTTTTTTCACTCCAGATGTTGCTGCACTATGACCATATATTCTACTTATGTCAATTGACTCCATTTGCTAAAAAGGAACATAACATGACCAGTTTAACTCGCACCAAAGAAGACTTAGTTATTGATTCACATAAAAAAATGGATGAGTTTCTATCCATCCCTGATTGGAGCACCACTGAAAAATTGGCCCTCACCTGCCGTATTTTATTTGATGCGGGCCATGACTCAGGTCTCGCAGGGCAAATCACAGCCCGTGCCAGTGAGCCCAACTGTTACTACACCCAACAATTAGGCTTAGGGTTTGATGAGATCAGTGCATCTAACTTATTGTTGGTCGATCAAGACTTGAATCGCCTCTCTGGGCAAGGCATGCCGAACCCTGCTAATCGCTTCCATACTTGGGTCTATAAAGAACACCCTGAAATAAACTGCATCATTCACACTCATCCTTTTCACGTCGCGACATTGTCCATGTTAGAGCAACCTCTGGTGATCTCTCATATGGACACATGTCCGCTGTTTGATGACTGTGCTTTTCTGGCCGATTGGCCGGGGATCCCGGTCGGTAACGAAGAAGGCGTGATGATCTCCTCAGCACTAGGCGATAAACGCGCGCTATTACTGGCACACCACGGTTTACTCGTCACCGGGCGCACGGTTGAAGAAGCACTCATGCTGGCACATTTAATAGAGAAAGCCGCCAAAATGCAGCTCACGGCGATGGCGGCTGGGAGTATCCAACCGATCAAAAGCGAACTTGCCAAAGAAGCCCATGACTGGATCTCAACCTCGAAACGTTACCAAGCATTTTTTGCTTATTACGCAAGACGTACACTGCGCACTCATCAAGATTGCTTGGCATAACACCACACATTATCAATAAGGAATAAACATGACTCACAATGCAATAGAATTCAAAGGTATTATTACTTACCCTATCACCCCCTTTACTCACACTGGCGGCATTGATGTTGCTAAACTGGAACAGTTAATTGAACAACTCCTGCAAACAGGGTCTAACGCCATTGCCCCTTTGGGTAGTACGGGCGAAAGCGCTTACTTAAATGATGAAGAGTGGACGCTCGTTGCTTCAACTTGTATCAACAAAATAGCCAACAGGGTACCTGTCATTGTCGGTATTTCTGAGCTGACTACGCAAAATGCCATTAAGCGTGCACGCATTGCTGAAGACGTGGGCGCCGATGCCATTATGGTGTTACCCGCTTCCTATTGGAAACTCTGTGATGATGAAATTTTTCAACATTACGCATCGATTGCAGAAGCGGTGAGCCTGCCAGTGATGGTCTATAACAATCCCGCCACCAGCGGCATTGATATGTCACCAGAATTAATCGTCAACATGTTTAATTCGATAGACAATATTACCATGGTCAAAGAGAGCAGTGGCGATATACAACGTATGCATAAAATACGGATGTTATCGAACAATGAATTGCCTTTTTACAATGGCTGTAATCCACTGGCACTCGAAGCCTTCGCTGCTGGCGCAACAGGCTGGTGTACTGCTGCTCCTAACCTTATTTCCACTTGGCCACTCAAGTTATATCAAGCTTGTGAAGCAGGTGATATTCATTTAGCAAGAGAACTTTTTTATCACCAATTACCTATTTTAGAGTTTATTTTAAAAGGGGGATTGCCCAGCACAATCAAAGCGGGATTAACAAACAATGGTTTTGATGTCGGCGCGCCACGGAAACCTGTGTTTCCTTTACATGACACCCAAATCATCAAGCTTGAGCACTTGCTGGAAAAATTAAATCGCGCCAATTTTACTCAATAAGCTGAACTCAGGTTAAATAAACCCTGCTAAAGCCGGGCAAGTATCATTCAATATTTGTTCGGTTTGTAAACATGGCTCATCTCACCAGTCACAAAAATGCAGATCCTCAGCTAATGCTTGGATAGATATTCAGCTATCAATGTAAAACTGACCCAAGATCGTCTCAGAATAGTTGCAATAAATTATCATTACGCCATAGTGATCTTGCAATTAATTCTACCTCTGGAGATAAAGCGAACATGAGTCAAATAAATCTACTCTTACTATGTGGTGGCGGCAGCGATGAACATGCTATTTCACTCATGTCGGCAAACTTTGTTGAAGCATCTTTAGCTAAAGTTCCACAGATCAATCTGCTAAGAGTAGAGCTCGATGGTGAAGGTCGTTATCTTACTCAAGATGGAAAAAGCTGTGAACTCACTCACCGTAAAGAACTGCGTTTTACCCATGGTGAGCCTGCATGGCCTGTAGATTATGTGATCCCTTGTATTCACGGTTACCCAGGTGAAACTGGCGATATTCAATCTTATTTGGATTTAATCAAGCTGCCTTATTTCGGTTGCGATGCCGAGGCGAGTAAGCATTGTTTTAATAAAATAACCGCTAAAATGTGGTTCAGCGCACTGGGGATCCCCAATACGCCTTATATCTTCCTCAACGAGTTTAATGAAACATCCATTGCAAAAACGAAGCAAGCCTTCACTGAGTGGGGATCGCTTTTTATTAAAGCCGCCTCGCAAGGCTCATCTGTCGGCTGCTACCGTGTCGACAGCATCGAGGAACTGAGCGACACATTAAAACAGGCTTTTAATTACTCAGCTTATGTTATTGTCGAAAAAACCATTAAGGCCCGTGAACTCGAAGTCGCGACCTATGAATTAAATGGCGAGGTTGTGGCGACCAAACCCGGTGAGATAATCTGTACGCACGATGCATTTTACAGCTTTGATGAAAAATACGCAGCCAATAGCCAAACAGAAACACAAATTGAAGCCGATATTAGCGAGGATATCGCCACGCAAATCCAAGCCTACGCCATCACGGTATTTAAGGGCATGAAGTTACGCCATTTATCCCGTATCGACTTTTTCTTAACTGAAAACAATGAAATTTTACTCAATGAAGTCAATACCTTTCCTGGATTAACCCCTATTTCGATGTTCCCTAAAATGCTTGAGAACCATGGTGATGACTTTGCCGAATACTTGTATTCAAACATTCAATCACAGCTTGATTAAACTCTGTGGGATAAATATCGTTGAGGAATTTTGATTTCAATCTATTGACTGTTTTTGCCGTCTTACTTGAGGAAAAAAGCGTCACTTCTACTGCGGCTCGCTTACATTTAAGTCAGTCAGCGGTAAGCAAACAATTAGCCAAATTACGTGACACTTTCGACGATAAACTGTTTGAACGTACATCATATGGATTAAGGCCCACACCAAAAGCCTTATATCTTGCACCAGAGCTGAGACAAATACTCAACCAGATGTCTCAGCTCACACGTGCCAGTGAATTTGAACCCAAGTTAAGTCAACGACAATTTCGTATCCATATGGTCGAAACTGCCTATTCGCTGACTTACCCGTATTTTATGCCTGAGTTACTGCAAAAGGCGCCAAACATAAGGCTCAATAGCCAAACTTGGCACCTGGGCACCATGGACATGCTACAACGCTGTGAACTCGATCTTGGCATTGCCTGTCGAGAATGGGATAACCGCTCCTTGCAGCACATCCACAACCTTCCCGACGAGCTGGAATGTGTTGAATTGCTGCGTGATCACCCCGTTTGCTTAGTCAGTAATCGACACCCATTGCTAAAAGAACCTTGGAACTTAGCCAGCTTTTTAAAGTATCGTCACCTACAAGTTACCTTTGGTGGCATCGATCATTGGCTACTCGATGATGTCCTCAATCTTGAGCACCTCCATCGCGACATTGCTGTCAATATGACTGATTTTCACAGTGCAATGCATCTGTGTGAGCACAGTGAACTATTACTGTGCTGCCCAGCCAAATACGCAGCGAAAATGAGCCAACATTTTGCGCTCACCACACTCCCGGTGCCCACTCACCTGATCCCAGGCGCTTATGTGTTGTTATGGCATAAGCATTTTAATTTTGATCCCAGTCATACCTGGCTAAGAGAACTGATCTCAAGTCGTACCTTAGCTCATTATCAGGCAAACTCACAAACATAATACCATTGGAATCATGCCATCAAAAAAGCCAACAGCATGCTGTTGGCTTTACTTTTTAAGTCCTAACCCTATTACTCTATTAGAAACCCGGCACCCCTTTCATGTCTGGAAGATGATGAGCAATGCCTTTATGGCAATCAATACAGGTTTTTTCGCCTTTAGCCAGTGACGTTGAATGCATCTTTGCAGCACGGCTCGACTGACGAGTAAAATCCATATAATCAAAGTTATGGCAATTTCGACACTCAAGAGAGTCATTGGCCTTTAGCCGTTCCCATTCATGTTCAGCCAGTTCACGACGCTTAGCTTCAAACTTATCACGAGTATTAATCGTGCCGAATATCTTACCCCAGACCTCTTTCGATGCTTGCATTTTACGCGCAATCTTATCGGTCCAGTTATGCGGCACGTGACAATCTGGGCACGTCGCTCTTACACCACTTCGATTAGTAAAATGAATCGTCGTTTTCAACTCTTGATAGACGTTATTTTCCATTTCATGACATCCAATACAAAAAGCTTCTTGATTCGTCGCTTCAAGAACGGTGTTAAATCCCCCCCAGAAAATCACCCCAGCCACAAAGCCACCTAAGGTGAGAAACCCTAAGCTGTAGTGCACACTCGGCTTTCTGAGCACCTGCCAATTCTTTTTCAAGATTGCACGTAGTTTAGCTATCATATCCGCTCCTACTGCTTATCTTTACTATTAATGCCCGCTTTTATCAAATGATCCATATCAATGAAATCATTTTCAACCAACAACTTAGCATCGAGCTGCGATACGTGACACTGAGTACAAAAATAACGGCGTGGTGATAACGTCGCCAGAAAATTATTTTCTCTGTCCATATAGTGTGTCACACTCACCATCGGTGCTTGAGAATCTGTGATCTGCTTGCGGGCGTGGCATGACATGCACTTGTTCACCTTCAAATCGATTTGATAACCATCAATTTTATGAGGGATCACTGGTGGCTGCATCGGGTAGTTTCTTGACTGCTTAATATCAGTATTCAACACTTTTTGCATCACTGGTGGTGTCTGCTCAATATTCAAAGGCGCTTTACGCAATGTCGCCATGTTTACATCAGAGACAGTTTCTGCCATCACAGACATTGAGAGCATAACCATAGCACTATTCATCAGCCCAATAATAAAAACAACTGTTATTGTATTCATGATATAGCTCCTTATGCTTTAACGATTTTAACAGCGCATTTCTTAAAATCAGTCTGTTTTGATAAAGGATCCGTCGCATCAAGCGTCACTTTATTGATCAGCTGGCTGGCATCGAACCAAGGCACAAAAACCAAGCCCATAGGTGGCTTGTTACGACCACGGGTTTCAACTCGCGTTTTAATTTCACCACGACGAGAAATCACTTTTACTGCATCCCCACGACGTAGCCCTCGCTTTTTCGCATCATCTGGGTGCATAAAACACACTGCATCTGGGAAAGCGTGATACAGTTCTGGGACACGTTGAGTCATCGATCCTGAATGCCAATGCTCAAGTACTCGCCCGGTCGATAACCAAATATCATATTCGGCATCAGGCGACTCCGCTGCAGGCTCGTAAGGCAAAGCGAAAATCACAGCTCGCCCATCTGGCTTACCATAAAATTCAAAACCTTTACCCGCTTTCACATAGGGATCACTGCCTTCACGAAAACGCCATCGAGTCTCTTTACCATTCACCACGGGCCAGCGAAGACCATGCACTGCATGGTAAGTATCAAAATCTGCTAAATCATGGCCATGACCTCGACCAAATGTTGCATACTCTTCAAATAAACCTTTTTGAACATAGTAACCAAAGTGATGGGCTTCTTCATTCATATACTTAAGATCGACTTGTTCAAGTGGGAATTTATCAACATTACCGTTTTGATACAGTACCTCAAACAAGGTTTTGCCTTTAAAATCAGGGTTCGCTGCAAGCACATCAGCAGGCCAGACTTCATCAGTAGTGAAACGCTTAGAAAATTCCATCAACTGCCACAGATCTGAGCGAGACTCACCCGGCGCTTTCACCATCTGATGCCAGAACTGAGTACGGCGCTCAGCATTACCGTAAGCACCCTCTTTTTCTACCCACATCGCCGTCGGTAAAATAAGATCCGCCGCTTGAGTCGTCACCGTTGGATAGGCATCTGAAACCACAATAAAATTGTCAGGATTACGGTAACCCGGTAATCCCTCTTCATTGATATTGGGTCCCGCCTGCATATTGTTGTTCACTTGAACCCAATAGGCATTAATGTCACCATCTTTTAAACGACGGTTCTGCTCTACAGCATGGTAACCAGGCTTAGGTGGAATAATACCATCAGGGATCTTCCAGATTTTTTCAGCGATTTTTCTGTGCTTTGGATTTGTCACCACTAGATCTGCTGGCAAACGATGTGAGAAGGTGCCCACTTCACGTGCTGTACCACACGCTGAAGGCTGCCCTGTTAATGAGAATGGACTGTTACCTGGAGTCGAAATTTTACCCAATAACAAATGAATATTATAAATAAGATTATTACACCACACCCCACGAGTGTGCTGATTAAAGCCCATGGTCCAAAACGACGTGACTTTTTTAGTCGGATCAGCATAAAGCTTAGCCAGTGCGATCAACTTACCTTCTGGCACACCTGAAAGCTTACTGACCGACTCAACATCATAATCAGCCACAAAAGCTTTAAAGGCTTCAAAATCGATGGGCGTGGAATCGCCAGCTGTCTTAACGTTTTTAGCTTTTTGTTGTAGTGGATGTGATGGCCTCAGGCCATAACCGATATCTGTTTCACCTTGACGGAAGTTGACATGTTTATTAACAAAATCCCAGTTAACGGCATCATGTTGAATAATATAATTAGCAATGAAATTAAGCATGGCTAAATCAGTTTGTGGTGTAAATACAATCCCTAAATCAGCTAAATCAAAAGATCTGTGCTCAAAAGTAGATAAGACAGCAACGTTAACATGCGGTGCACTCAAACGACGATCAGTAACACGGCTCCATAAAATAGGGTGCATCTCAGCCATGTTAGAGCCCCAGAGGACAAATACATCTGCCGCTTCTATATCATCATAGCACCCCATGGGTTCATCAATGCCAAAGGTACGCATGAAGCCGCCTACCGCCGATGCCATACAGTGACGGGCATTAGGATCAATATTGTTTGAGCCAAATCCAGCTTTCATCAGTTTAGAAGCGGCGTAACCTTCCCACACTGTCCACTGACCAGAGCCAAACATGCCAATGGCGGTAGGGCCTTTGTCCTTAATGGTCTTTTTCCATTTTTCAGCCATAGTATCAAACGCGGTATCCCAAGTGATCGGTGTAAACTCACCCTGCTTGTCATACTGACCATTTGTCATGCGTAACATTGGCGTTTGGAGTCTATCTCGACCGTACATAATTTTAGAAAGAAAGTACCCCTTAATACAGTTTAGGCCTCTGTTCACTTCACTTTCGGCATCCCCATGGGTCGCCACAACTTTACCATCACGTGTAGCAACAATCACTGAACAACCTGTGCCACAAAAACGGCAAGGCGCCTTATTCCACTCTAGTTTAGTTTCTTCAGAGCTGGTGATTAGGTTACTTGCACTGCTTGGTAAAATAAGTCCTGCCACACTTGCTGCAACGATAGCTGCATTGGCTTTCATAAAATCACGTCTATTCATCTTCATTTTTCGCCCTCTTGGAGCACTTCACTTTGGTGATAAACCATAGCCACCGATAGCACACCAGAAAAGGCATTTATCGTCTCTATATCTGTCATTAATGACTTAGGGGAATCTCCTTCGAGTACGACCACAAGTTTTACTTCGTTATTGACAGACACATCAGCATTATCCATCTTAATAATGCATGCCCTCACTGAAGCCATTTTTTCAGGCTGAACCTGTAATACCAAACTCGTTACATGAAGTTCATTGCTCATTGAATATTACTCAATTTATATTTATTGATTTTACGTGCGTTAACCAGCCCCTGGTGGGCCCGTCATTATTTGGCTAAACCAGATAGCAAAACCTAAACCAGACACTAAAAGTACTGATAATAAGGGCGCGAGAAAGACAGTTAGAAAGATAAAGATAGTTAGCTCTAAACTTTTCTCTTCTGAAGCAGTAGAACCCATAAGTCCTCCAACGTGTGATTGCATTCAAGAAAAACATAACCTATTGTAATAAATAGCATTAATATTATTAACGTTATCTTTATCAACATGTAAATCTAATTTAACACTAGAGGATTGACCATTCAAACGAGTGTTCTTAAACGCTACAACATATGAACCTAGTTATTATTATCGACACAAAACGTAATATTAGACAACGCACATTGCCCACAATTGATTAAAAAAAGAATAAATTGATAGTAACCATGATTTAGATCAATTTTAAGAAATAATGTAGCAACAATACGCGAGCATTAGCGAGGAGATGAACTAAGTGGTGGTAAAAATAAAGCACAGAGATCGCATCTGTACTTTATTGATTGAAGAGTGACACAAGGTTGGATTAACTTTCTTTTATACGATTTAACACTCGTTTTTCAGAAATGGGGTATGCTGTGCCTAATACCTGTGCAAAACAAGACACGCGATATTCCTCTATCATCCATCTGGCATCGAGTAAGGCTTCTGGAATGGCCGCAGAGCGAGGGACTTTAGCCAATTGTGCTTGCAGTGTTTGTTGAACATGATTAATGCTGTGCATATGTAAACGGTCTCGACTCGGATCGATGGGCAGTTTATCCAAACGGTTAACTATCGCGTTAAGATAACGGGCCATATCAGGCAGTCTGCGCCAACCTGAGCCTTCGACAAACCCCTTGTACACCAGTTGATCTAATTGCGTTTGAATGTCGCTCATCGCAAACGCTATGTCTAAGCTGATTTTTCCCTTCAGTCTTTTTTTGATCTGCTGAAATAAAGTCAAAATTTCCTCTACTTTAAGGGCCAATTTTGCCGCGGTTGGGTTAATCTCTTGCCTTACCCACTCTTTTGCCTTATCAAAATCAGCTTCGCTACGAACATCCAGTGCTTTTTCATCAAGCAATTGCTGTACAGCCGCAGCAAGTATGTCATCAATTAACACCTGCACCTGACCAAATGGATTAAAATACATTGCCAGTTTGGCCTTATTTGGTAAGGTTTTTTGCAAATGCTTCACGGGTGATGGAATATTGATTAACAACAAACGTTGCAGGCCCAATCGATGAGAGCGAAATGCTTCATTTTCATCATCAAATAATTTAATCGATACACTTGATTTATCATCAACTAGCGCCGGGAAAGCCTTCACTTCAAATTGACCTTTGCGCTGTTGAAACTGGTGAGGTAAATCACCAAATGACCATGTAACCAGCTCTGTTTTCTCTACCCCAGAATCGGCAACTTGGCGAATAGCCTGAGTCACTTGCCCCTGTAAATTGGCTTTAAGTTGGTCCAGAACACGCCCTTGTGCAAGGAGTTTACGGTGATCATTTTCCACCTTAAAATTCATCATAAGGTGTTTACTTAACTGACTGGTATCGAAATCTTCAGGGCTAACACGTACACCACTCATGCGCAGCAATTGTTTACACATGGCATCAATTAGCGTCATCTCAAAGGGCTTCATCGCCTGTAAACACGCTTTTGCATAATCAGGAGCAGGGACAAAATTACGGCGCAGCGCTTTCGGCAACGATTTGATGAGCGCGATGCACTTCTCTTCTCGAAGCCCAGGTACTTGCCAATCAAAATCCGCTTCTTCTATTTGATTCAGCAGCGCAACAGGGATGTGGATTGCCACACCATCATCTTCAGCTGAAGGCTCAAAGTGATAACTGACCGACAGTGTAAACCTATCTTGGAGCCACACATCGGGGAAATCCAACGCAGAAATATGGGTATCTCCCCTCTGCATCAATTGTTCACGTTCAAAATCCAGCAGATCTGGATGCTGTTGACTCTCAACTTTCCACCAGCTAAAGAAAGTCGGTGCATTATAAATACCAGAGGGCACTCTAGGCTCATAGAAGTCTACCAGTACTTGCTCATCAACTAAGATGTCACGTCGGCGTGATTTATGCTCTAGCGCTTCGACCGCTTGTAGCAAGTTACGATTCTTAACAAAAAATGCCTCATTGGTCTTCAATTCGCCCTCGGCTAAGGCACTTCGAATGAAGATTTCACGCGCTTCGACAGGGTTAATTGGACCATATTGGGTTTTACGCCGATGGACTATCATCAACCCATAAAGCCATTGATTTTCTAACGCGATCACACTGCCCTGCTTGGCCTCGAAGTGAGGTTCAAGATAGCTTTTTTTGATCAAGTGTCCTGCTAATGGTTCAATCCATTCGGGCTCGATTTTAGCGCAGCAACGCGCAAATAGCCGTGATGTTTCGGTCAATTCAGCTGCCATAATCCACTTCGGCCCTTTTTTAGCCAGTGGCGATCCTGGAAAGACAAAGAACTTACGGTTGCGCGCGCCTAAGTATTCATTATCTTTATCTTTAAACCCCACATGGCTTAATAATCCAGTGAGTAAAGATTGGTGCAATACATCATAATGTGCTGGCTCTGTATTAAGACGCCACTTGAGATCATGCACTGCTTGTTTTAGCTGAGTATAAAGATCTTGCCACTCACGTACCCGAAGGTAAGCAAGAAACTCCTGTTTACACTGTTTTCTAAACTGGCTAGCGGAGTGCTCTTTTTGGAGTCGCTTAATGTGATCCCACAGATGAATAAACGAGACAAAATCAGAGTCTTTATTGCTGTGTTGTTTATGCGCCTCATCACTGGCTTGCTTTTTGTCAATGGGCCGCTCGCGAGGATCTTGAATCGACAGTGCAGAGGTGATCACGAGCGCTTCATGCAAGCAACCATTTTTATTGGCTTGGATCACCATACGTGCTAAACGCGGATCCACGGGAATATGCGCTAATTGGCGACCTAACGCCGTTAAGGCGAGACGTCCCTTGCGCTTGGACACAGCTTCAAGCTCCTCAAGCAACAAGAAACCATCTTGAATATAACGCCGATCAGGGGGCTGGATAAATGGAAATGCATCGATATCACCGAGCCCAATCGCCAACATTTTTAAAATCACCGAGGCTAAGTTAGTACGCAAGATCTCAGGATCGGTAAATTCGGGGCGCCCTGTGAAGTCATCTTCACCATATAGACGAATACAAATACCGGCAGCAACTCGACCACAGCGGCCTTGCCTTTGATTGGCACTGGCTTGAGAGATAGGCTCAATAGGCAAACGCTGCACCTTAGTCCGGTAACTGTAACGGCTGATCCGAGCACTGCCTGGATCAATCACATAGCGTATCCCAGGTACTGTCAATGACGTTTCGGCCACATTCGTCGCTAATACGATTCTGCGCCCCACATGACGTTTAAAGACTTTGGACTGCTCGCCATAAGAAAGCCGTGCATAGAGCGGTAATACTTCTGTATCTCGATATTGACGTCGGTTGAGTTGATCAGCAACATCACGGATCTCTCGCTCACCATTCATAAAAATAAGAATGTCGCCTGGTCCTTCATTGAACAATTCATCAACGGCGGCAAAAATACCTTCAGTAAGATCAAGATCTTCTTCATTATCGCGCACTAACGGCCTAAAACGGGTTTCAACCGGATAGGTTCGACCCGACACTTCGATCACGGGAGCATCATTAAAATGCCGTGAAAATTTATCCAAATCAATGGTTGCCGAGGTAATAATCACTTTTAAATCGGGACGTTTTTCCAGTACATTTTTCAGATAGCCTAAAATAAAATCAATATTAAGGCTCCGCTCATGAGCCTCATCAATAATGATAGTGTCATACTGTTCAAGTAACTTATCATTAGCCAGCTCGGCCAATAAAATGCCATCTGTCATCAATTTAATATAAGAGCTACTCTTGATGGCATCGGCAAATCTGACCTTAAAGCCCACCACCTCACCCAATGGGCTATTGAGTTCATCGGCGATACGAGTGGCAACACTTCTGGCCGCTAATCGTCTTGGCTGGGTGTGCCCAATCAAACCACGGCAACCGAGCCCCAATTCAAGGCATATTTTGGGTAACTGAGTGGTTTTACCTGAGCCTGTTTCACCGGCGATGATCACCACTTGATGACCGGCAATTGCTCTGGCTATTTCTTCACGTTTCTGTGAAATAGGTAAACTTTCAGGATACGTTATCTCTGGACGCGATTGACGACGATGTTCTGCCTTCTGAAAAGCGTCAATGGCTTGTGATTCAAGCTTAACCAAGGTTGCACGCTTCTTATCAGGATCGGTTTCTTTATGTAGCCTGAGCAAACGGCGCTGGATCCTAGCGGCATCGACCTGATAACAGAGTTTAAGATAAGCATTTGATAGTGGGGATGGTTGCGAACTCAAGACCAGATTCCATTTCTAGGAGCAAAAAAACGATCCTAGCAAGGAACTGGGATTATTGGTATGGCTAATTAACGTGATGGTCATAAAGTAGTAAACATCAATCAACCTAAGTCAACATAAATGGGCTTAAGGTCTGGCTCCAAAAGCACGCTACCTTGGTAACCATATCCCCAGTTTCAATCACGATCACTGATAATCTATTGTCATGATCAATCACAGAGGTATTTTCTCGTTGTTAGCATGAAGAAACACCTCTTATTCACTCATTAATTAAACAAAGATAGGTTTCTCATCTCCAATATTAGACTTAGTATTTTGGTATATTGAGCCACTTACTCATTTTATTTATAATATTTCTCCTGTTTGTCATCATTTATCGCGTTAATTACCTTCATCAACTTGCCTGCATTCGATAATCTAGCGACAATAGGCACAGTATTCACCCAACATTCATTAGAGTTTCTTTGTTACATATGCGTACTTTAGACTTATGGCCGATTAGCCTCATTCTTATCTCTACTTTAATGTGCTCTTTTTCAGTACAGGCCAATGATTGGTTAACATTAAACATCAAAGGGGGTTCCGATGAGTTAGACACCAATATCCGCGCGCATTTAGGTCCTTTACCCACGTCAATCGTTCAACGCAGAACTTTTATTTTTAACACTGAAGATAGCGCCATTGCTGCGCTGCATTCGCTTGGCTATTATCATGGTAAGGTTGAACAGGAAGTATTGTCACCGGAACAAGGAGCTTGGGCACTCAATCTTTCTATTACGCCAGGTCCCCCAACATTAATTCAATGGATCGATATGCACTTAGAAGGACAAATCCTCAATGATCCAGTAATGATTAATTGGTTAAACACACGCACCGTCAAACCCGGTGATATCGTCAACCATGGCACCTATGAACAGCTAAAATCTCAGTTGATCACTTTGGCGCTATCACGTGGTTATTTTGATGGTAAATATATTGAATCTTCGATCAAAATCAACCGCGATCTCAACACCGCAAGACTGACACTGCATTATGATTCAGGTCAACGTTACCGTATTGGTGAAATCAACTTTGAAGGACAAACATTGAATGATAATGTAATGCGAACATTGATCCCTTTCAAGCTCAATAGTCCATACAGTACAACCCGTCTTAGCGCATTAAATCGAGAGTTACTCGATACGGGATATTTTGCCAACGTTAAAGTTCTCCCACAGGTCAATAAATCAACTGATTTAATTATCCCAATTAAAGTCGATCTTTCTTCAAAACCTAGCCATTCAATTGAATTAGGTTTCGGTGTCGACATCGGTGATACCAATGAGACTGGTATAGAGCCTAGAGTAAGAGTCACTTGGCGCACACCTCAAATCAATCGTTTTGGCCATTCACAAGAAACCAGTGTAGAGTGGGCTCCCGATAAGCCAAAGTTTTTAACCACTTATACTATTCCGTTAAGCCATCCCTTAGATGATCAACTAAAATTCCGTATTGGCATGTTAAGAGATAAATATGGTGCCACTCAAGTTTATGACCCCAGTAATAACACTTTCACCAACACCGGAGAGTTAGAAGGAAACAAACGTCTACTGGGGATCATTCGTCAGCAAAGATTGGCAGATCAATGGGTACTTAATTACTCAATCGAAGCAATTCGTGAATATTACACGCAATCTGAAGTTGATTATGACCCCACATTTATCCTCCTTGGGACCAGTATCTCCAAAACTATCCGAGGCGATAACAGTTTAGATCCTAAATCTGGCTTTTTTCAGTATTACAGTATCGAGTATGCTGATCCTAATTTAGGCTCAACAGCGCGCCTAACCAGACTCCAAACCAAGTATAAGTGGATTGATACTTTCTTTGATAAACACCGACTGGTATCCAGACTCGATTTAGGGTTTAACTTAGCCGCTGATGAAGATTTGCCTTTTATCCCTCCATCACTACGCTATTTTGCCGGTGGAGATCAAAGTATTCGTGGTTACGGTTATCAAGCGCTCGGGCCTTATTTAGATTATACCAGCGCAACTGGCGAACAAACACGGCAAGTGGTCGGCGGTAGCTACCTTATAGTGGGTAGCCTTGAGTACCAATACTACCTGACCCCCACTTGGCGTTTAGCCAGTTTTATCGATGCGGGCAACGCATTTGATACAGACCAAATTGAACCTATAGTATCGGTAGGCGGTGGGGTTCATTGGATCTCACCTATCGGCCCGATTAAATTTGATGTCGGTGTTGGCTTAAAAGAGACAGATACCATGGATCGCCCTTGGCGTATCCATCTTACCATGGGCACTGAATTATGAACCAGCCCTCACATCCAGAACCTCATCACGCACAAGAAGACAGTCAATTAAACACCGCGAGCCTACCTATGCTTTGTTGGCGCAGCTTTAAAGCTCTTTCTAGGCTAATCATCTATATCCCGCTTAGTGTATTGATCCTTATTGCCATATTAATTGGTACTCATTTCGGCAGCCGGATCACCGTATTATTGGCCGATATATTAGTCCCCGATCTGAATATTACCTATGTAACAGGCACAATAAACAGCCAACTCAAGGTCAAAGACACTCATTGGGAAATGAACGGGATCAGTGTGGATATCAAGGAACTAAACCTTAAATGGCTTCCCATGTGTCTATTGAAAAAGCAAGTTTGCATAGATGAACTTTCAGCATCTGGCGTATTAGTCAACATCGACACGGATACATTAGCCCGCGATAACAGCCCAATAGATGATCTCGAAACAGATCATCTCGAAACAGAGAAAGTACTCATCTTGCCTTTTGGTATCGATCTTCAGCTGGCCGAACTCGCCAACGTTGAGGTTAGCGTCAATGATATGCAATTTAATGTCAGTGCATTGCGCACTCAAGCTCAATGGCAGCAAACGGGTATTAGGGTCAACTATCTTAATACCACGGGTCTATTCGTGTCGATTCCAGAGTCGAGCGAAGAAACGGATCCCATTAACAAACAGACTCCCCAAGATAACAAATGGGCGATGGCTCATCTACCGAGAGTATTTATCCCTATTCCCATTTTTGTCTCTAGTGCCAAAATACACGATAGTCGGCTCAAACTCGGCAAGCGTGAAGATAAATTTAAGCAGATTAATCTGCAAGCAAGTTATCACAACTTTCTTGTACACGTGGAAAACTTGCAGCTTGATCATAGCGACGGTAACGTTAACTTAAAAGGTGACATATCCCTCAAAGATGATTACCCGATGGATTTATCAGTCGCCCTCGATGCTCGCCGCATTAACGAATTCCCTGAGATGGGTGCTCAAATAGTCAAACTGGAAGCTAAAGGAGGGTTTAACAAACTCGCCATTAATGCTACGGGAGCTGGGCAGGTTGACTTTTCACTTGACGGTGATATCGGTTTGGCATCCCCACACCTGCCTTACCATCTTAACCTCAACGCTCGGCAGCTAAGCTGGCCATTAGATAAGCCGCTTTATACAGGTCAATCAATCATCTTAGCAACTAATGGGGATCTGAATCATCAATCGATTACATTATCCAGTGTTATCAATACCCCCTATCAACCACCATTAGATATAAACACGCAATTTGAGCATTTTGGCACTCAATTAAAGATAAATCACCTCAATGCAAAAGGAGATATCGGAGAACTTGTCGCCTCAGGGGAAGTCAACTATGACAATGTATTCACTTGGGACACTAATATTAGCCTTAAGGATATAAAGATTGAACAACTGGTTTTAGATTTAGAAAATCCTCTGCCAACCAGCCTCATCACAGGACAACTACACACCAAGGGGACTTTCGATAATAAAAAATGGCAAGTGGGCCTCTCTCAATCAAATTTAACAGGCGAATTACAAGGCTATCCCTTTCATTTATTGGGTGACATAACCATTAATGATGAGTTAAACATCAGTTCAAACAGTTTAGTATTCAGTGCGTTACAATCTATGTTAACCATGTCTGGTACAGTAAAAGAGCACTGGGCTATTAATGCGTTACTCGATATACCGGATCTTAATCTTTGGCACCCAAGTGCCAATGGCACAATCAAAGCAGACATCAAAGTATCAGGACCTAATGGACAGCCAAAAATAGACATGACGGCCAACGCATTAGACTTAACATTTGAACAGTTCGAGCTTGGAAAAGCACACATAAAAGGACATTATTTTCCACAAAATGCCCATCAATTTGACTTGTCACTTAAGGCTAATGACTTCACATGGCAAAAAATAAAACTCGACGCCATTATGTTCAACATTGACGGCGATGAAAGTAATCAACAACTCGCTTTAGACACATTAGGTGAGCTGCAACTCAATACTGAAATTTATTCACAGTTTGATCCTGACATTGAAGCTATCAATGCCGAAATCCGTACTTTCAGTCTAGATTCCATAATAGGCCCATGGGATCTCAAAGCCCCTTTCGAGATCACTTGGAACAATACACAGCAATTTGGCGCCATTAACCCATTTTGCTGGCAACATAAAGATGGCTCATTGTGTCTTGATAACACTGCAGAACTGGGTAATAAGGGAGAAACTAGCGTCAGTTTTACCGGCAATGTTGGTGCGTTACTCGCTCCTTTTTTACCAGAAAATGTAACATGGGAAGCACCCGCTAAGCTCAACTCACAACTTTCATGGCAACCGGATAGTAAGCCTACTGGCTTTGTAGAGCTTAATTTTGATCCTGGTTATATTAGCCTAAATCATAATCATAATAATGTTGATATTGGTTATAAGGTGCTTAATCTGCAGGCAGCGCTTGACCCCGAAACACTGTCGACTCAAATAAGGTTCGATTCCTATGATATCGCTAACTGGGAGGGTCAATTAAATATCAATGTCAGCCCAGACAGGGCCATTTCAGGTTACACTAAATTACACCAAATTAACCTAGCATCGTTATCTGAATTTATGCCACAACTGGAAAGCCTTAAAGGTAAAATCTCCAGTGAATTGACCATAGCAGGGACGTTAGATAAACCTGATATATCAGGTGAAGTGTCACTTAAAAAAGGAGAACTGCTCATTGCAGCGAATCCAACTTTGCTTGAAGATATCGACCTTTCACTGTCATTATCAGGCCAAGAAGCCAAAGTCAACGGCCATTGGTTAATGGGAGAAGGGAAAGCAGATCTGGCTGGGCAGCTTAACTGGGCTCATGATAAGTTTACGGGAGACATTAAATTTAATGGTGAAAACTTAGCCATCATTCAACCTCCACTAGCCATGATTAATGTCTCACCTGACTTAACAATACATTTCCAGAAAAATCTAGTGGATGTTCAAGGTATCCTCAATATTATCTCAGGTAATATCAAAGTTGCTCAATTATCCGAAGGTGGGGTTGCCGAGTCTCAAGATGTTGTATTTGAAGACAGTATTTCATCAGGCGATGTGGCACACAACCCATTAGCTATCACAGCTAATGTGAAGATCAATGTATTCGATAAACTGAAAATCGATGGCATGGGGTTAACGGGTAAATTAGCGGGAACATTAGATTTAAAACAAGCAGCATTCAGGCCGCCGCTTCTTTATGGAGATATTCGCGTCATAGACGGTAATTATACATTTTTAGGTCAAACGCTAGCAATTAAAACCGGCGAAGTGCAGTTTATTGGCCCACTGGACATCCCGAATCTAAATATCGAAGCTGTTAGAGAAATCAAAGAAGAAGAAGTAATTGCTGGAGTCAGGATCACTGGAACACCACTAAAACCTATCGTCACACTGTTTTCATCACCAACAAAAGATCAAGGTGAGATCCTCTCTTACATCCTAAAAGGAGGGGCAATTAAAGACAGTGATGGTAACCAAAATAATAGTTTGATGATGGTAGCAGCATTAAGTCTTGGTAACCAACTCGGTGGCTCTGCGGTCAATAACATTAGCCACTCTGCCACCGATCTTATCGAAAAAATAGGCTTTTCAAATGTTCAACTTAACGCCAATGATGATGGTCGCGTGGCAATTAGTGCCTTTATTGGAGAAGACTTAATGGTCAAATATGGAGTGGGAGTCTTTAACCCTGGCTATGAGGTGACAGTAAGGTATTATCTTTTATCTCAGCTCTACCTAGAAACGGTATCCGGTAACATCGAACAATCACTCGACATCTACTATAACTTCGATATCGATTGATGACCCCCGATAAAAATGCTTATTGACTGTTTTTATCGGGCACCTAGCATTATTCTGCAAAGTTTGTCTGACTGTTTTTAAATTGTTGCCACACTTTTCCACTATTTATCCCATAGCTGCGCATTAATGCGGGGATTGCATTATGATTTTTATCTTTAGCAAGTTGTTGTAAAGACTCATAAAACTTAAAAGCTAACTCTCGAGCTTTATCTATAGCAAAGTAATCTTCACCGACTCTGCTATAAAGTCCTTTAAACCCATTTAAAATTAATACATAAAGTGGATTACCTGAATTATACGCCAAGCTACGATGAAGCTGATAATCAAACTCAACATACGCTTTAGGATCATTATTGAGTGTACCGAGTGTGTGCAATGCTTCTAACACTTTGTCAGCATTATAGCGAACAGCCCCTTTAAAATAGATAGCACTAATATTGGTTCGAGCTGAAAGCAGCTGTTCGAGTAACACAGGCTCACCTGCTGGGTTCAAATCCGCTATGGTTTCCAATACATTTAAGCCTGATGTCTCCCAAATATCATTCACCTTGGTGGGTTTACCATGTTGTATCGTCAACCAACCATCACGTGCTAATCGTTGCAGTACTTCACGTAATGTTGTGCGCGTAACCCCAATAAGTTCTGAGAGTTCTCTTTCTGCAGGTAATATTGAACCCGGTGGAAATTTTTCCTCCCAGATAGAGCGGACAATATATTTCTCAGCAAAACTCGCGGGCCCTTTGGCTTCGATAATATCTTTGTTCTTTGCCACCGGCGGAGCGTTTTGGACAATTGTCATCAGGGGTATTTTCCACATTAAATTTACCTTTATTATCTACTGATCATACCAGAGAGAGGATAAATGGAAACCTTTCTAAATTAAAACAGTGAAAGAACAAAATTTAACGTGAAAAAATTGACCAATAACCACTCAAAATGGATGGTTTTATGTAAAAAATCACAATTTTACTCTTTAAATGTCAATAAGCTATTAAATACTCGTCTCTTTACGCTAAACTAAAATGGTTTATCATCATATCCATTAATGTAGAGAGGGTGCCATGCCTGTGACTATGAGTCAGGCGTTTATTGATAACTTCTTAGGTCATTCGCCTAAGTGGTTCAAAATCGCAATTTTATCATTTTTAATCATTAATCCGATGGTCTTTTATATCGATCCATTTATTGCTGGGTGGTTATTAATTCTTGAGTTTATTTTCACGTTAGCAATGGCATTAAAATGCTACCCACTCCAACCAGGCGGACTCCTTGCCATCGAAGCTGTGGCAGTCGGCATGACATCGCCAAGCCAAGTGTTCCATGAAATAGAAGCAAACTTAGAGGTATTGTTACTGCTTGTTTTTATGGTGGCAGGTATCTACTTTATGAAGCAACTGCTCTTATATGTTTTTACTAAGATGATCACGAAAATAAAGTCTAAAATTGTTGTCTCGTTAATGTTCTGTATCGCGTCCGCTTTTTTATCTGCTTTCCTTGATGCATTAACCGTCATTGCCGTGATTATTGCTGTTGCCGTCGGATTTTACTCCATCTATCATAAGGTCGCATCGGGCAAGCACTTCACCGACGATCATGATCATACCTCCGAGGGACATCAGCAGTTATGTGAAAATGAATTAAGTGCATTTCGTGGTTTTTTAAGAAATCTACTGATGCATGCTGGTATAGGCACGGCATTAGGCGGCGTATGCACTATGGTCGGAGAGCCACAGAATTTGATTATTGCTGCTCAAGCTAATTGGCAATTTGGCGAATTTGCAATACGTATGTCTCCGGTGACGATCCCAGTATTTTTTGCTGGGATCTTTACGTGTTTCTTAGTCGAAAAATATAAAGTGTTTGACTATGGACAAGAACTTCCCTCAGCTGTGCATAAAATCCTATCCGATTACGCCTCTCATGAAGATGCAAGGCGTACTAATCATGATAAGATGAAGCTCGTCATACAAGCCTTAGTAGGCGTTTGGTTAATAATAGGATTAGCTTTTCATTTAGCATCTGTCGGTCTCATCGGTCTGTCGGTCATCATCTTGACCACCGCATTTAATGGCGTCACACACGAACATGCACTGGGTAAAGCATTTGAAGAAGCCCTACCATTTACCGCGCTTCTGGCTGTGTTTTTTGCCATTGTCGGCGTCATTATTGACCAACAATTATTTGCACCAGTGATTCAATGGGCATTGAGTTATGAAGGCAACACACAATTAGTTATCTTCTACATTGCCAACGGTTTGCTTTCTATGGTCAGTGACAATGTGTTTGTTGGCACCGTGTATATTAATGAAGTCAAAGCAGCTCTCCTGTCAGGCCAAATAACCCGAGAACAATTTGACTTACTTGCTGTGGCAATTAATACAGGAACAAACTTACCTTCAGTGGCAACTCCTAATGGCCAAGCCGCCTTCTTGTTCCTACTCACATCAGCAATCGCTCCCCTCATTCGCCTATCCTATGGACGCATGGTGTGGATGGCTGTTCCATACACCATCGTATTATCAATTGTGGGTGTGCTAGCCATTCAATTCGGTGGATTAGAACAGATGACACAATACTTTTATGATCATCAAATCATCACCCATCATTCAGTGGCCAATAGCACCTCACTAACACACTAAATGAGAAAACTAATTCAGTTAAACTGAACTTTATTAACAAGTAAAAGTCTTATAAACGCCCTACTTGGGCGTTTTTTAATAACCAAAATGGAGAGTCTGATATTGAATCAAGTCACCCAATTCGCACAATCACGGCTTGCTTGGCTTATATTAGCTGGAACAGCACTCGGGCTTGAACTTTGTGCCCTTTTTTTCCAATATGTGATGAAATTAGATCCTTGCGTGATGTGTGTCTATCAACGTATCGCCATATTCGGCATTTTGGCGGCTGGATTAATGGGAGTTTTAGGTCATAAAAATAGAGTAATGCGACTTTTAGCTATCATAGCTTGGGGAGGAAGTGCGGCTTGGGGATTAAAGCTTGCCCTAGAATTAGTCGATATGCAGACCAACCCATCCCCTTTTTCAACTTGCGCTTTTTTACCCGAATTTCCCACTTGGATGCCGCTTCACGAATGGATCCCTTCTCTATTTATGCCTACCGGTATGTGCACTGATATCCCGTGGGAAATGTTGTCGATCACAATGGGACAATGGATGATTGTGGCTTTTTCTGTTTATCTCATTGCGATGGTTGTCTTTATTATTCCTACTTTGAGTAAAACACGTTAAGTCGGTTTTGTGGTGATAAAGAACGCCCGTAAGAGCGTTATTTATCCCATATCAAGCTTCTCTATAAAGAAGTGCTACACCGGATTATGAATATCAACAAAATGATGCACTAAATTAAATTCATTCGCCAGATGCGCCCCTAGCGCCTGAATGCCATAACGCTCGGTAGCATGATGACCCGCTGCAAAATAATGGATCCCTAATTCAACAGCACTGTGATAAGTACGCTCAGACACTTCGCCGCTGATGAAAGCATCAACATCCAGATCTGCGGCAATGTCGATATAATCTTGCGCGCCACCGGTACACCAAGCTAACGTCTGTATCTCATCATTGTCCTTACCAATATGCAAAGGGGCTCTCTCTAAGACTTGATTCAATTTCGTCGAGAAATCATTAGCTGACATTGGATGGTCTAAACGCCCTTGCCAAATCAGCCCTTGTGCAACCCCTTTTAAGGCTTTAGCATCTTTAATACCCAGTTTACCCGCTAACTGGGCATTGTTGCCTAATATAGGGTGAGCATCTAGTGGAAGATGGTAACCAAACAAATTAATATCATTATTCAAAAGAGATTTTATTCTTTTCTGTTTCATGCCTGTTATCACATCAGGCTCACCTTTCCAAAAGAAACCATGATGAACTAAGATTGCATCCGCATTTAGTACCACAGCCTGTTCAATTAACGCTTGGCATGCTGTCACCCCTGTCACTATAGTTGATATTTCAGCGCAACCTTCAACCTGAAGTCCATTTGGTGCGTAGTCTTTGTACATGGAAATTTGTAATAAATCGGCAAGATATTGGCTTAATTCTATTCGCGTCATAAAGTGACCTCTTGATATTTTATCGCAGTGTAACTCATCAAAAAATAATTATTAACTATACTAATGAAAGTAAGTAGATGAACTAGAGATAAGTGTTAACGATGATTTTAAGCGCAATAGGCTCATAAAATCGATTAAAATTGCCAAAATTTAGTAAAAGTTGGTCTTTAAGCTGTTTCACTTATAAAAATGATCAAAACCTTTAAACAAACACGACAAGAAATAGGTTGTAGCTATGTCAAAACTGACCAAAGAAGAAGTTATCAGTGCGTTAGAGTCTGCCCTTGCAACGAAAGAAAATCGTACGGTAATGATTGAACAAAAAGGTAGCTGGTATAACATCGATGGCGGTAAATCCCTTCGCTTTAATGAACTCGAAAGTATGCTTGATGCACTCTCTGGCAAACAAACTGCACCAAAACCTGCTTCGAAAAAGAAAGTAACGCCAATCGCAAAAACAACGAAATCTAAAACGCCAACAACTAAAAAAACACATGTGAATGGAGGAAAAAAACCGAAAGAATTCTGGCGCGACAAACTTGCAGGTCAAGGTCAATTACCTCGCGGTTTTTAATTGTTTAAAGAATAAAAAAACTCACTTAAAATGGAGCCTTAGCGCTCCTTTTAAGTTTAGAATTGACATCACATTGCGATGTCAACTCTAACACGACCTGTAAGGTACACCACCCTGACCTCGTCACCTGCATTAAAAATCATACCAGAATCGAGATCCTGAATAATCATAACCTCTTTGCCGTCTTCTTGTTTAATCATTAACTCAACCAGCTTTAACGACTCATAATAACTGCTATCTCCATAGCGGTTCCCGATACCAGCACCCAACAATGCTCCTAATACTGTCGCCACATCTTGACCGCTACCGCCACCAAATTGATGACCAATAACCCCGCCAACTAAAGCTCCACCAAAGGTTTTCCACCCTGTATTTTGATCTTCAACCAATTGCTTTTGAGTAATATTTCGAACCGAAATGACATGTCCATATTGAACTTGTTCTACAGGTACAGCTTGATCACGGGTATATCCTGCTTCAACAGGACCCAATACACTCATCAATAAACAAATTAAGCTTAAGCTGGCAATCCAAGGTTTCAACATTATGATTTTTCCGCTAACGTATAAAGAAGGCTAATTAATATAATCTTACTCAATTGTGAACTCACTGTCTTATTTAAATCATACACTCGAGCCGTTTCCCTCGCCGGAATTAGCGCTAACTGATCCTAATGGCCTGTTGGCCGTCGGCGGAGACTTGCAACCCAAACGCTTATTGAATGCTTATTATGAAGGCATTTTTCCTTGGTTTAATGCAGAGGACCCCATATTATGGTGGTCTCCAGATCCAAGAGCTGTATTTATCCCCGGCACCATGAAAGCCAGTCGCTCACTCATTAAATACCTCAAAAAACAAGATTGGACAT
This sequence comes from Shewanella sp. VB17, assembly GCF_013248905.1. Classification (NCBI taxonomy): domain Bacteria; kingdom Pseudomonadati; phylum Pseudomonadota; class Gammaproteobacteria; order Alteromonadales; family Shewanellaceae; genus Shewanella; species Shewanella sp. VB17. The sequence continues at coordinate 2,610,968 of NZ_JABRVS010000001.1, read as the reverse complement.
ACAGTATAAACCTTGCATTTTCCCAAGTCATTGAAGCGTGTGCCGCCCCGAGAACATCACAAAATGGGACGTGGATAACCCAAGGGATCCAAGATGCATACACAGCACTGCATGAATTAGGTCAGGCTCACTCCATTGAAGTTTGGGATGGCAATCAATTAATCGGTGGATTATATGGCTTGGGCATTGGTCAAGTTTTTTGTGGTGAGTCGATGTTCCATATCCACACTAATGCGTCTAAAGCCGCTATGCTCATGCTACATCAACATTTACACACCCAAGGGTTTAAACTTATCGATGCACAAGTGATGAACCCACATTTAATCTCTCTTGGGGCAACTGCATTGAAAAGAAAAGATTTTCTTATTTTGCTTAACCGTTTTCGAGATCTCAGCGTCGCCCCCAATACTTGGGAAAAGTCAGAGGTATCACTTGAGCTTTAAATCACAGCCTATTTCAGTTGGAGTCACACAAGCTTTTTCCTGTAGCTATCTCGAACATCAACTAGAGCAGTTATTAGTCCTGCAAGAAGAATCCATCAACTTGGATCTGTTCGAACAACTGCTGGCATTTGGCTTCAGGCGCAGTGGTGGAACAATATACAAACCCCAATGCCCGAATTGTAGTGCATGTTTACCCATTCGGATCCCAGCCACATTATTTACTCCTTCAAAACGCCAGAAGCGTACCTTAAAAAATAATAAAGATATCATTTGGAAAATAGCCGATAAGCAACAAGAATACCATTACGACCTTTATGCACGTTATATCAATGAACGACACCAAGATGGCCCCATGTACCCCGCGTCCAGAGAACAATATCAACATTTTATCGACGCAGGCTGGCTTACGCCTATCTTTGTTGAGCTGTGGAATAACCAAGAACTGATTGGCGTGGCTGTGACTGATGTCATGCCAAATAGCCTTTCTGCAATTTATAGTTTTTTCAGCCCTGATGAACATAAACGTTCATTAGGATCGCTACTGATCCTCATTCAATGTCGTCTGGCTAAATTAATGAATAAGGATTTTGTTTATCTTGGCTACCAAATTGATGAGTCGAGAAAAATGAATTACAAACGAAGCTACCTACCTTATCAGCTATTAACCTCAAATGGGTGGCAGCAAATATCTGATGAGTAAACAGTATTTTCATTTTATAAAGAGTATTAAATCAAAAATCAAATGTCGCTCTTACGATGGCATTCTCTTTACAACAAGCGGATTTTGCGGCATGATATGCCCGATTTAAAACTTGAAGGCTAACAGGATAACTGATTAATGGCGAAAGAAGACAACATTGAGATGCAAGGCACGATCCTTGAAACCTTGCCGAACACAATGTTCCGTGTAGAGCTAGAGAACGGTCATGTCGTGATCGCACACATCTCAGGTAAAATGCGTAAAAACTACATTCGAATTCTGACCGGTGACAAAGTTACGGTTCAGCTGACCCCTTACGATTTGAGCAAAGGTCGCATCGTCTTCCGTTCACGCTAAGTTAGCTAGACCCAAATTTTAAAACTGGCAATACCCGTTTTTATTTTATCGAATTAACATCACATAAAAAGGCTGCAATTGCAGCCTTTTTTATGTCTAACAGTTAACCAATTACTGACTGACTTTTTCCAAGGCTCCTATTGAGATAACAATCTCATTTTTACTGGTGTCAACATGGGCTACCCCTCCCTTCTCGAGCTTACCAAATAAAATTTCATCGGCTAATGGCCGCTTAATGAGTTCAGTCACAACACGTGCCATGGGTCTGGCTCCCATGACCTTATCGTAACCTTTTTCAGCAAGTAAGGTTCTAGCCTCATCACTCACATCTAGAGTGACCCCTTTTTCATCGAGTTGAGCTTGCAATTCGACTAAAAACTTATCAACCACTTTTGCAATAACAGTCAAATCAAGATGATTAAACCAGATGATCTCATCCAATCTGTTTCTGAACTCAGGTGAAAATACCTTATTAATTTCAGATAATGCGTTTTGGCTATGATCTTGCTGTTTAAAACCAATCGATTTTCTGACCGTCTCTTGTACACCTGCATTCGTGGTCATCACTAAGGTTACATGCCTAAAGTCGGCTTTTCGACCATTGTTATCAGTCAAAATACCATGGTCCATGACTTGCAATAGCAAGTTATAAACATCAGAATGCGCTTTTTCTATCTCATCAAGTAACACAACACAATGAGGATTTTTGAGAACAGCATCCGTTAACAAGCCTCCTTGATCATAACCCACATAACCTGGTGGTGCACCGATAAGACGTGAGACCGCATGGCTCTCCATATACTCAGACATATCAAAGCGTACTAAGCTCAGCCCAAGACATTTGGCTAACTGACTGGTGATTTCAGTTTTACCTACCCCTGTCGGCCCAGCAAATAGAAAGCTGCCTACAGGTTTATGTTCTCCACTTAATCCACTTCGAGACAGTCGAATGGCGGAGCTGAGGCTCTCAATCGCCTTATTCTGGCCGAAAACAACCATTTTCAGGTTACGCTCAAGGTTTTTAAGCATATCCTTATCTGACGCTGATACGGACTTCTCAGGAATACGTGCCATTTTAGCGATGATAGATTCAATTTCACTCTGGCCAATCGTCTTTTTTCTCCGATTGGCTGGCTGCATTGCCATACGTGCGCCTGCTTCATCAATGACATCAATCGCTTTATCTGGAAGATGACGGTCATTAATGTGCTTATCCGACAAACGCGCAGCAATACTCAACGCCGCCATGGTATATCTCACGCCATGGTGTTCTTCATATTTTGACTTAAGCCCTTGGAGGATTTTGGTCGTTTCTGCAACAGAAGGTTCATTGATATCCACTTTTTGAAAACGCCTTGCCAAAGCGCGATCTTTCTCAAAAATACTTTGGTATTCTTGAAAAGTCGTCGATCCCATACACCTCAGCTTGCCACCTGATAATAACGGTTTTAATAAATTTGACGCATCCATAACCCCTCCCGAAGCCGAACCCGCTCCGATAATTGTGTGGATCTCATCAATAAATAAAATCGCATGTTCATCATCTTCTAGCTCTTTAAGCAAACTTTTAAAGCGTTTCTCAAAATCACCACGGTATTTAGTCCCCGCAAGTAATGCCCCCAAATCTAACGAATATACCGTGGCAGAACTCATTACCTCCGGCACTTCATTTTTAACAATACGATACGCAAGTCCTTCAGCAATGGCCGTTTTACCTACCCCAGCTTCACCGACTAATAACGGGTTGTTTTTTCTTCTACGACACAGGATCTGAATCGAACGTTCAATCTCATCACCACGACCAATTAAAGGATCGATACTGCCTTGTATTGCCAATTCATTGAGGTTTGAAGCAAATTGGGACAGCTTACTTTTATCCTCTTCATTTTCAGTTTGATCCTCAATTCGCTCCTGCTGCGATCCAGATTCTATCTCATCTTTAGACACACCATGAGAAATAAAATTAACCACATCCAAGCGAGTCACCTCACCATTGCGCAAAAGATAAACTGCTTGTGATTCCTGTTCGCTAAAAATAGCAACCAGTACATTGGCTCCAGTGACCTCATTACGCCCAGAGGATTGCACATGAAACACAGCCCTTTGTAATACTCTCTGGAACCCTAACGTAGGCTGGGTTTCTCTATCATCCTCAGGATCAGCGATGATAGGCGTCGTTTGCTGAATAAAATTAGACACATCCTCTCTTAATTTATTAAGATTTGCTCCGCAAGCCACTAAAGCTTCTTGCGCAGCTGGATTATCTATTAACGCGAGCAGCAGGTGTTCTACCGTCATATACTCATGACGTGCATCTCTGGCTTGCTGAAATGCCAGGTTTAAGGTGACTTCAAGATCTTTATTTAACATAAGCACCCCCTAAATTTACCACTAAAATAACCCAACTCAGGCTTTCTCTAATGAACACAGTAACGGATGTTCGTTTTGTCTTGCAAATTGATTTACTTGAGCAACCTTTGTTTCGGCAATCCCAAAAGGAAAAACACCACAAATGCCTTTCCCCTGATGATGAATTGCAAGCATAATATCTGTCGCTTGCTCCTCCGTTTTTTGGAAAAAGAGTTGTAATACCTCAATCACAAAATCCATTGGCGTATAATCATCATTATTTAAAACCACCTTGTACATCGAAGGTGACATTAATTTCGATTCGACACATTCTTCAACGTGCTCAATGTTTCCTGCTTTACCCATGGTTCAATATTAGCCTCTAGTCATCGCTTGTACCAATTAAAGAGATTATTCAGTAAAAAGCTTTCTTCTACAATCTAATATCCACTCATCAATTGAAACAAACTTTTTACTTAAATGTTAGTTTTTTGTTAAATTATTCTTGACATATAAACCCACTCCTTTCATTCTGTTTAACAGCGGCGAATTGTCCCCGCTTATTTAGTTTTACTCTCATACTGGCAAGTAGACAACAGAAGGAAGTGGAAGTATGGCAAACGGGACTGTTAAATGGTTCAACAACGCCAAAGGATTCGGGTTTATCTGCCCTGAAGCTGGTGGCGAAGACGTTTTTGCACACTATTCTACCATTGATATGGAAGGCTATCGCACGCTAAAGGCAGGCCAACCCGTTCAATTCGAAGTAGAAGCTGGACCTAAGGGGATGCACGCATCGGCGATTTCACCCACAAATTAACATAAGGCGATGTTAAACAAAAAGGCAGGGTGGTTCCCTGCCTTTTTATTATCTACAACATAATCATAGGATCATAATGACAAAAAAATTATTTTGCATCAATCGTATTCCCTACGCTGTCAACAACGCATTTAATGTCGCACTTGGGCGCATTTCAACCAAGGCTTTACTGGTATCCAAACGATAATACCCACCAAGATCAACAGCAGAACCTTGTGCTGCATTTAACTCTTCCATAATTTTAGCTTCATTGTTCGTCAAAGCTTCAGCAAGCGATGAAAACTGCGCTTTTAACTCTGTATCCTGGTTTTGCTGCGACACTTCTTGAGCCCAATACATCGCGAGATAAAAATGACTGCCTCGATTATCTATCTGACCCACACGACGTGAAGGTGACTTATTTTGATCTAAAAACTGCCCAATTGCCGCATCCAATGTGTCGGCTAATACTTGTGCTTTAGCATTATTGGTGGTTTGGCTTAAATGCTCAAGAGAGGCTGCCAACGCCAAGAACTCACCCAGAGAATCCCAACGTAGGTGGCCCTCTTTCTCAACTTGTTGGACATGTTTAGGCGCTGATCCACCCGCACCGGTTTCAAATAATCCTCCCCCATTCATTAAGGGGACAATAGACAACATTTTAGCACTGGTACCTAGCTCTAAAATGGGGAAAAGATCCGTTAAATAGTCGCGTAATACATTGCCAGTAACTGAAATGGTATCCAAGCCCTCTTTGGTTCGCGCTAACGTAAAACGTGTCGCTGTAACTGGAGACATAATACGGATATCTAGCCCTTCGGTATCATAATCTGGGAGATACTGCTTAACCTTATTAATAATTTCAGCATCATGGGCACGATTTTCATCTAACCAGAATACTGCAGGTGTTAACGATAAGCGTGAACGTTTAACCGCAAGTTTAATCCAATCTCGAATAGGGGCATCCTTGACTTGACACATTCGCCAAATATCACCCGCTTCAACGTCATGGGAAAGCAGTACTTCCCCCTGATGATTCATCACGTTAACAGTACCAGCTGTAGGGATCTCAAATGTCTTATCGTGACTGCCGTACTCTTCAGCCTTTTGCGCCATCAAACCGACGTTTGGCACACTGCCCATCGTCGTTGGGTTAAACGCACCATGCTCTTTACAAAAGGTGATCGTTTCTTGGTAAACACCTGCATAGCAGCGATCTGGGATCATCGCCTTGGTATCTTTGGGTTGACCGTCATTATCCCACATCATACCCGATGTACGTATCGCTGCCGGCATAGAAGCGTCGATAATCACATCACTTGGTACGTGTAAATTAGTGATCCCCTTATCAGAATCAACCATGGCAAGCTCTGGGCGATTGGCATATATTGCGGCGATATCAGCCTCAATAGCCGCTTTTTGCTCCGCTGGTAATTGCGCTATTTTGGCATAAACATCACCAAAACCATTGTTAACATCGACACCCAACTCATCAAATAATGATGCGTGTTTAGCAAAAAGATCTTTATAGTAAACTTTAACAGCATGGCCAAAAAGGATTGGATCAGACACCTTCATCATGGTGGCTTTCAAATGCAGAGAAAGCAGTACACCTTGGTTTTTAGCCTCTTCAATCTCACGTTCAAAAAAATCAACTAATGCCTTTTTACTCAATACTGCTGCATCAATCACCTCACCAGCCAACAAAGGAAATGATTCTTTCAATACCTGCTCACGGCCGCCAGTCATCGTCAGCACAATCTTCACTTCATCTGCAGATGATAAGGTTAATGATTTTTCACTGCCGTAGAAATCCCCTTCATTCATATGCGCAACATGCGTTTTAGAATCACGGCTCCATGCTCCCATAGAATGTGGATGTTTCTGAGCATATTTCTTAACAGAAGCCGGCGCACGACGATCTGAATTACCTTCACGTAATACCGGATTTACTGCGCTACCTTTAATTTTATCGTAGCAAGTTTGAATGGCTTTATCTGCTGCATTCGTTGGTTCATCAGGGTATGACGGAATATCATAACCTTTATTTTGTAACTCTAGAATACATGCCTTCAATTGAGGAATAGAAGCACTAATGTTCGGTAACTTAATGATGTTAGCTTCTGGTTGACCTGCAAGCTCACCCAGCTCAGCTAATGCATCACTCATTTTTTGGTGATCTGAGAGGTTTTCTGGAAAATTGGCAATAATTCGACCCGAAAGAGAGATATCACGAGTTTCTACATTTACGCCTGCCGCTTGCGTAAACCTCTTGATAATAGGCAGTAGAGATAAAGTGGCTAATGCGGGTGCTTCATCTGTTTCAGTATAGATAATTGTTGAATTGTCAGTCATTTTTCGTCCTACATTATTGTAAAATAGAGAATTAAAAATATTTTATTTTTATACACTGCTTATTTTTACCCGTTGCAGTTATATCAATGCTTTTATCACATCTTGATTAACACCTAGATTCAATAAAATGGTTAGTCGCAATCAAAAGAGTAAAACGTCTGATTTAATGGGTTCCTCCGTAAAATACACACTTTTCGCCCTAAAATCACGTCATGCTGTTTAAGATAAACATCTCAAGATACGGTAACCTCTTAGGGTAGATCGCGGACATCATAAAACATTCTAGGCAATATTCACATTCCACAAAGGGGCAATGCGCAGTACACTGTAACCATTAATTCATACTATGCCAGAAGATTAGTCAGCGTGAGTCACACAATTAAACCCAAATGCACACCCAAAAACACCCGCACTACGGCTTCTAAAGTTCAAAAAAACACAAAAGGATCCAGAGTTCCTAGTAACAAAATCAATGTCACAACTCGAGTGCTTAAGCGACATTCAGCAAAAAGTAAACCTAAGGTCAAGAACCCAATCATTGTCCTATTCAATAAACCTTTTGATGTACTTTGCCAATTTACCGATGAACAAGGCCGCCAAACATTAAAAGATTTTATTGCTATTCCAGACATTTATGCCGCAGGGAGATTAGACCGAGACAGCGAAGGCTTACTTTTACTCACTAATGATGGCAAACTTCAATCTCGCCTAACTGAGCCTAAAAAACAGACGTTTAAAACCTATTGGGTTCAGGTTGAAGGCATGCCAAGTGACGCTCAATTAGATAAGTTGCGACATGGCGTCGAGCTCAAAGACGGGATGACTTTACCCGCTAATGTGGCAATCATGCCTCAACCAGACATATGGCCACGTGTTCCTCCGATCAGGGAACGCAAAGCGATCCCAACCACTTGGTTGACAATTGAAATTTGTGAAGGACGTAATCGCCAGATCCGCAGAATGACAGCTCACATCGGTTTTCCAACGCTCAGACTGATCCGTTATAAAATAGGCCAATGGAGTCTTGATAACCTTCAACCTGGCCAATATTTAAGCCTTTGTCATGATTCTTCAGGCTCCTCTTAACTGCCTAACTCTTTCGGCATCATCATAAGGAGACACTTATCTGATGGACCCACCACATCAGTAAGCTTTTTATGAGTAGCCATATCACGGCTTAATGATATGAACTCTCTAGGCAGAACATGCCAATATTGACGAAATAGTAACAAGCAAGTCATCAGACAATGTCATTTTCTAGTTTCACGGCTATCTGAGCATCATATCTTCTCTTGATAGCAAAAATGTAAAACAGACTATTGAACAATAAAACTATCATGGACATTTTACATAAACAACCTACAGGTTATTTTTAAAGCAGCAGCTTGTTGACCTGTGGATCTTTTGACGCCGAGCCCTTAAAAAAGACCGTTAAAGTAACATTAACGCTTTAGTTACAGCCTACCAGTACCAATATTAACGAAGAAGACATCGACTCACTGACTAACACCTTAAAAGCTCATAGGGACATTCAAGTGTGAAGACACCAAAAATAAAACACATTATGTGCTAGAAGGGTGCAATACTGCGCCTCTCAAGTTAGCTCATAGCTAGAATGCGTGTTAGAATACCGCCAAAAAATATAGCTTGTTTTTTTAAAGATAGTTCGAATCTAAGGCGCTTACTTGAGCACATGCTTAAATAGGGACAAGATGCTTCGTCGTTATCTTAAGCTATTTAGGCCACATACAACGGTTTAGGATCTATGGCAATAATCGACTCCACTGCGACTCAAAATAAAAAAGTCATTGTCGGCATGTCCGGCGGTGTCGACTCATCGGTTTCGGCTTACCTGTTACTTAAACAGGGCTATCAAGTCGAAGGTCTTTTCATGAAAAACTGGGAAGAAGATGACACCAATGAATATTGCGCCGCTGCTGACGATCTGAAAGATGCGCAAGCAGTGTGTGATAAGCTTAACATTACGCTACATACTGTTAATTTTGCATCTGAATATTGGGATAATGTATTCGAATATTTTCTTGCTGAGTATAAAGCGGGCAGAACGCCTAACCCCGACATTATTTGCAATAAAGAGATTAAATTTAAAGCGTTTCTTGAATTTGCTGATGATATCCTAGAGGCTGATTACATTGCCATGGGACATTATGTTCGTCGCAGTGATGACAGCGGTCAAAGCCAAATGTTGCGTGGTGTCGATGGCAATAAAGATCAAAGCTATTTTCTCTACACATTAAGCCATGAACAAATTTCCCGCTCACTTTTTCCTGTGGGCGAACTTGAAAAAAGTGAAGTCAGAGCATTAGCAAAAGAGATGGGCCTCATCACCCACGATAAAAAAGACAGCACTGGAATTTGTTTTATCGGTGAACGTAAGTTTACTGACTTCCTCAGCACTTTTTTACCTGCGCAGCCGGGTAAAATTGAAACCGCTGAAGGCGAAGTCATTGGCACTCATCAAGGCTTGATGTACCACACGCTAGGCCAACGCAAAGGTTTAGGGATCGGTGGTATGAAAAATAGCAATGATAACCCTTGGTATGTGGTCGATAAAGAAATGGATCGCAACGTCCTCGTTGTAGGCCAAGGTGGTACTCACCCTCGATTGATGTCAATGGGTTTCTATGCAGATCAATTACACTGGGTTGATAAAAAAGGACCGAGTGACAAGACGACCCTTACGGTGAAAACTCGTTATCGTCAAAGAGACGTTGCTTGTACTTTGTTCTATGAAGATAAAGACAAAATTAAAGTCTTATTTGACGACCCCCTTGCTGCAGTGACACCAGGGCAATCAGCTGTTTTTTACGATGGCCAATTGTGTTTAGGCGGTGGCATTATTGATTCATTAATAAGAGAATAAGACGTGAGTGAGTTTCTAGATGAACGTACGATGGCTTTTGCTGGCATTTTGCAAGCAATTGCACAGGTACAACATACCGCTAGGCACGGAAATGCAGATAAAGATAGCCTAGCGGCAAGTCTTAATACTGTGTTAGTCACTAATCCAGATTCAACATCTGAAGTCTATGCAGATAAAATAGCATTGAATAAAGGCTACCAGCTTATCGTCAATCAACTTGGCGATAGCAAAGATAAAGATGTCGAAGTTACCCGCTATCTCGTGGGTATATTAGCCCTCGAACGTAAACTTTCTCGTAGTAATACCATGGGGATATTGGCAGAGAGAATCAATCAGGTCCATCGTCAACTGCATCATTTTACCATCACTGATGAACAAGTCGTGGCTAATTTCGCAGGTATTTACAGCGATATCATCAGTAGTTTAGGCCCAAAAATTCAAATTTCAGGCAACCCTGAATACCTGAAACAAACTCAGGTCCAAGAAAAAATTCGAGCACTACTGCTTGCTGCGATGCGCAGTGCAGTATTGTGGCGCCAGTTGGGTGGCAAACGTAGACAGCTTGTCTTCGCCAGAAAATCCATCCTGGATATAGCTAATAAAAGTCTTTCCCTATAATAAGTTAAGTTCATTAAGGAGCTTCATAATGGAATTATCCGCACTAACTGCTATCTCTCCTGTAGACGGTCGTTATGGTAGTAAAACCGCCTCATTAAGAGGGATTTTCAGCGAGTACGGCCTGACCAAATACCGTGTTCAAGTCGAAATCAACTGGTTAAAGCTGCTCTCTAGCTGCCCAGAAATTGAAGAAATCCCCCCTTTTAGCGAAACAGCTTTAGCGCTGCTCGACAGCATTAAAGATAATTTTAGCGAAAGCAATGCACTTCGTATTAAAGCCATTGAAGCAACCACAAACCATGATGTTAAAGCCGTGGAATACTTCATTAAAGAGCAAATAGCCGATAATGCTGAACTGCGTGCTATTGATGAGTTCGTTCACTTCGCGTGTACTTCTGAAGATATAAACAATCTCTCTCATGGTTTAATGCTCACCGACGCCCGCGAGCAAGTTCTTGTTCCATACTGCCAGCAGATTGTTGATGCCATTAAAGGCTTAGCAAAAGAATATCGCTCTGTTCCTTTAATGTCACGTACTCATGGACAGCCTGCCTCGCCTTCTACGTTAGGTAAAGAGATGGCAAATGTGGCAGTACGTCTCGAACGCCAATTAACTCACATAAATGCTGTTCAATTGATGGGTAAAATCAACGGTGCTGTCGGTAACTACAACGCCCACATTTCAGCTTACCCTGAAGTAAATTGGCATGAACTGTCAGAGCGTTTTGTCACTGGCCTTGGGCTAAACTGGAATGCCTATACCACTCAAATAGAACCTCATGATTACATCGCAGAACTGTTTGATGCTGTCGCACGTTTTAACACTGTACTGATAGACTTCGATCGTGACATCTGGGGTTACATCGCATTAGGCCATTTCAAACAAAAAACCATCGCTGGCGAAATTGGCTCTTCAACCATGCCGCATAAAGTGAATCCTATCGATTTTGAAAACTCAGAAGGTAACTTAGGCATTGCTAACGCACTGATGCAGCACCTTGCCTCTAAACTGCCCGTGTCTCGATGGCAGCGTGACTTAACCGATTCAACTGTGTTACGGAACTTAGGTGTTGGTATCGCCCATGCTCTGATAGCTTATCAAGCGACTTTAAAAGGGATCAGTAAGCTTGAGATTAACGAAGAACAACTTCGCGCAGAGCTAAACAAAAATTGGGAAGTATTGGCAGAGCCAGTACAAACCGTGATGCGTCGTTACGGAATTGAAAAACCATATGAAAAACTCAAAGAGCTCACGCGTGGTAAGCGTATTGATGGTGAGCAACTTGCAGTATTTATCGATGGTCTTGAACTACCTGAAAAAGTAAAAATTGAGCTTAAAAAGATGACTCCGGCTAATTATATTGGTCGTGCAGAAGCTTTTGTAGACGAAATGAAATAAGTCTTTCATTTTACACTCTTCATCAAAACGGTAGGCTAACCCTTACCGTTTTTTTATATCTAAACGCATAATCCGCTCCTTTACTGCAAGTGAAACCACTCTATGTATAAATTAAATATCAACACTGATGAATTTTTATCCAAACATTGGCAACAATCCCCTCTTGTCATTAAAGGGGCATTTAGTGATTTTGTTGATCCCATTAGTGCCGATGAACTCGCAGGTCTGGCCTGTGAAGAAGAGATCTCATCACGTGTTATCGTCACACAGGAAAATGACTGGAAGACAGTGCAAGGGCCAATTGATGATTATAATCAATTTGGCGAAAGTCACTGGCAATTGTTAGTCCAGGCAGTCAACCACTGGTTTCCTGATGTCGCTCCACTTATTCAAGCTTTTAGGTTTATTCCTGATTGGCGCTTTGATGATTTAATGGTCTCCTTTGCCACCGCAGGTGGTGGTGTCGGCCCCCATATTGACAATTATGACGTATTTTTACTCCAAGGAGAGGGATCCCGACACTGGAAAGTAGGAGAAAAAAAACAATATCAACCTAGAGGTGGTGATGAAAACACCGCACTGATTGATGATTTTGACCCCATTATTGACGTGATACTTGAAGCCGGAGATATGTTGTACATACCTCCTGGTTTTCCACACTGCGCTAATACACTGACAACGGCATTAAGTTACTCGTTCGGGTTTAGAGCACCAAGCCAACAAGAACTATTTAGTGGCATTGCCGATCATCTCATCGACAGTAATACCGGCTTAAAACGCTTTATTTCAACAACAGAGCCAACATCACCAAGCCATATATCCATTGAACAACAACAAGATATGCTTACCTTGCTCAATGAGTTACTGCAGAAACCTAAACACTACCAGACAGTATTAGGGCAATTGCTTAGTCAAAATCGTTTCGAATTGGATCTGTGTGAGCCTGATAATACTTACACCCAAGATGATTTGCTTCAATCCCTGTCAGAGGGTGCTGAAATACATAGAATTGGCGGCTTAAAAGTGATTTCTGTCGAAGGCGATAACAAGAGAATATTTATCAATGGTGAAGTCTTTGACAGTCAAGATCTCGAAAGTAGCGCTGTTAATACTATCACTAACGCATTCATTATCGATAATATACTCGCTTCACAATTATGCAAATCAAATCATACCTGCAACTTACTTATCTCATTATTGAATAAAGGCTATTACTATCTAGGTTAATGCCACTCATTATATGCTCGTGTTTTCAAACTGAGAAAATAACTAAAAATGGCATGTGAACTGCCATTTTTAAACGCCTAATGAAACCGTTATCCCCACAGTTTCGTGTCACCTTGGAGCTGATAAAGACTTTCTGCACGTGACACCAATAACTGAGCAAACTTAGCGTGTATTGGATCTTTTGTGACACCAGATTGATGTAAGTTTTCCGCTTTCATTTGCCACATCATGGAAAAATGACGCAAGGCATCACGCGCAGTTGTTGCTACTTTGACATCCACATAATCACTGGGTAGATCTCCAGATATCACCCAAAAAGTTTGTTTAATCGGTTGTTTAGATTCCATCTTCCAAACTGCAACATAGGGGGCTAAATAACGACTGTCATCAGTGACCACTTTACTTGGGATCACGCCCTTTTCAGCAAGAAAACGGTTTGCTTTTTGAAAATGTTCTTTTATCCACTGCTGCTGTAATGCTTCTTCTTGCTCAGGCGCTAGCGTGGCTGTTGAGCTCGCTAATTTTTCGGTCATATTACATCCTATTCTATGGTGATATCGAGCAGATGATCGCGTTCAGAATACACTCAGCCAAAATCAGTTAAAATTAGTTTTTAATTAACGTTAACGTAAAGTGGAAAGCAAAATTGCCACACGTTCCACAATTAATCCAAGTCTTTATTTTGTTGAGAGTATCCCTAAATGCTATCGTTCTGCAATAACTTTAATAAGGCTCAAGTTAACTATTTAATAGGGCCAGTGTTTCAATCCTTAGGGAGACTGTTACGTGACTGTATTCAATCATATCTCATTTGACGAACATGAACAGGTCGTGTTTTGTCAGGACAAAGAGAGCGGCTTAAAAGCCATTATTGCTATCCATAATACACATTTAGGCCCTGCAGTAGGTGGCTGTAGAATGTGGAACTACGCCTCTGATGATGAAGCATTAAATGATGTGTTACGTTTATCACGTGGCATGACCTATAAAAATGCTTTAGCGGGTCTAAAAATGGGCGGTGGTAAATCAGTTATCATTGACAATCCTAACATACAAGACAGAAAAGCACTCTTTCGCGCCTTTGGTCGTTGCATCGATAGTTTAGGAGGTAAATACTACTCTGCAGAAGATGTAGGAGTGAACACAGCAGATATCATGATTGCACATGAAGAAACGCCCTATATGGCAGGCCTTGAAGGCAAGAGCGGTGATCCCTCTCCCTTTACGGCATTGGGGACATATTTAGGCATCAAAGCAGCAGTTAAACACCAACGTGGTATCGATAGCCTTAATGGTCTCAAAATGTCAGTCCAAGGGGTTGGCCATGTTGGTTACTATTTATGCCGTCACCTTCACAATGAAGGCGTTAAGTTAATCGTTACAGATATCAATCAAGCCTCTTTAGATAGAGTCGTTACAGAGTTTGGCGCAGAAATTGTTTCACCTCAGGATATTTATCACCAAGATGTCGATGTTTATGCTCCTTGTGCACTAGGCGCAACCATTAATGACACCACTATCCCACTCATTAAGGCCACCATTGTGGCTGGGTGTGCCAACAATCAATTAGCAGAAGCCAGACACGGTGATGAGCTTAAAGCCCTCAATATCTTGTACGCACCAGATTATGTGATCAATGCAGGGGGGATCATTAATGTCTCATTCGAAAAAAATTATGATGCCGCACTGTCGACTCAAAAAGTTGAAGAGATCTATGAGACACTTATGCGTGTCTTTATCCAAGCTGATGAGCAAAACTGCACGACCACATCAGTTGCTGACGAACTTGCACGTACGATTATTCATGCTGCCAAAGAATAAATTGATCACGCAGTATTGATGCAAAATGATCAGAAAACAACAAAGGGACAAACACTATTTTATCCCTTTTTTTTATGCCAAAAAGTATTTTACCAAGCCTGCCAAAGAGATAGTTAACTAGCACAGAAAATTAATCATTTTGTACTGGATATTGTCATATTTGTCTGCTTGAATTAGAGGCTAGTTACCTTACAGAGGAAAGCAGTATGGTTACTTTCAAGTATGATCTCAATCAGGATGTCATTGAACTTCAGGCAAGTAATTGGTGCGGATTAGAACAGGTATACATCAATGGGAAAATGGTGTCTAGGAAATTGAATTTCAGGCAACGCAGTGAACATAAAATACAACTAGATGATGGTAATCATTGTAAATTTCAATTACTTATCGATCCGACATCAGAATTGATGATATGTCGAATATATAAAAAGAATTTTTTAATTACGAGCATTAAACAAGGTAAAGGGAGCTTACTACGCAGTCGAAAATCATTACAAAATTTAGCCACGTTTTTTATATTATCAAGCTTGTTGTTATTACTACTGAATTAATTTTAACATTATTAAGCTGGGCAAATATTAAGCCGATTTCCATTAATTCAGTTTCATTTTTTACTCCATTCCACCCAACTGATGATGACAGATAGAGATGAGCTTGGTATGTATTCTCGTTTCTATCGACCCTAGTATCCATCAAGCTTCGCCCAAATGTTTAATGACAAATGAATATTATACTGGGAAGCGGTTTATTTTATTCAGTAATGCCACAAAAACACATTGCTCTTCAATGGAGAGATTTGCTAAGAAGTGTTCATTCACACGTTCGGCTTCAACAATCAGATCTTGTTCTAACGCTTTACCTGAGTTGGTCAGTAAGATCTGAAAAGCACGACGATTATCGGCTTCTTGATGTCGAGTGATCAAGCCTTGTGTTTGGAGTTGATCCAAAAGACGCGTCATGGTGTAATTCGCGACATCACAACGCTTAGAAAGTTCAGTCTGGGTGATCCCTTCCTCTTGCCATAGTGCAAAAAGAACCGGCCACAACTTAATGTCTAACTGGTATCGCTTGAGCTTCTGATCTAGTGCATGTTGTAAATCGATATTCAAATGAGAAACCAGATAACCTAAACTTTCCGACTGTTTCAATCAGCATCTCCACACTATAAGTACCTCATTTAATATTACCACTTAGTTCACAAGAAACTAGCAATACTGGTAACTAATTAGCCTTTAAAATATAAACCTTTAAATATCAAAACTTTAATAATCATCCACCATGAACTCATTAATAAAACGATAATAACATGCTCGACCTAATTTTGCTGTCATGCCTCTTTCGACTACCGCATAAATCTCTTCATCATTCACGTTAAAAGCAGCGACATCAACCAACTTATGGCGAGTCTGTAATGAGGTGGTCACTTCAATCCCTCCAGCCTCGAAGCAGTGATAATCCACAATGCTTAATGCATGTCCAGATACCTTAACCTTCAATTTTTCAACTGGTGTGATCAGAAAATACTCACCGTTAATATTATTAAGAATCGACGCAAACAAGCGCGCAAATTTAACCGGTAGTATTTCATCAACATAGAACCAATCACCTTGTGCATCGATCTTGAACAATACGTCTTCTGAACACAACTCAGCTCGCTTGTCTAACCTAGCCAGATGCTGTTGTATTAACGTGTTGTTATCGCTCATACTCGATCCTCAATATTGCCCCCTAAAAAATACACTCGGTACTCAACAAGTGATCATGAAAACTCAAGCAAACTCAGTAAAGCTTCCACTGGATGTCTAGGCTTAAAGCCCCCAAAACGCTTTACTTGACTTCGACAAGAATAGCCCGAAACCAATATCTGCGCCGGAGGTAAATCACTTAATTTTTTCTCCCAAGACATGTCGAAAAGATCACGAGAACGTTGTTGATTATCTAATTCATGACCATAGGTTCCAGCCATACCACAGCAGCCTAGATTAACGGCATGTAATTGAGCCCCGAAATGTGCAAATATTTGTTGCCACTCATTGCCAGTATTTGGTTTTGCTGTCGATTCGCTACAGTGACTAAACCAGGTAAACTCAGGTTTAGTCCCATGGGATTGCTGACTATTTTTAACGCTTTTGATTGCATCTAATAACCACTCATTCGCCAGTTTCACATCAAAATCATAGCCATCACCTAACACTTCGCGATACTCATCTCGATAACAGAGCACCATGGCAGGGTCAACACCCACCATGGGAATATTCAGTTTATGCACCTTAGCGAAAAAATCAGCTGATGATTTGGCTGTTTTAGCAAATTTATCTAAAAAACCTTTAACATGAATAGGCTTTCCATTAGGTTTGAATGGCAATAGAATCGGCTTAAAGCCCATTTTTTCAATTAACTGAATAAAATGGTACACCGTATCGGCTTCGTAATAGCTGTTAAATGGATCTTGCACCACCAGCACATATTTATTTCTTTCAACGTCTGGAATATTTTCTAATGCTTCGAGATCGTAACCACGACTACTGTGTCCATCTAACTGCTGTTTCAGCGTAGGAACTGACAATGCAGGTGCATCGACATAACCCAAGGACTTTTTAATTATCCATTGGCTAAAAGGGTGTTGAGAAACGAAATTGGTTAATCTAGGTACTTTTGCCATTAAGGGTAAGGCATCTTCGATACCAGCGACTAAATAGTCTGTCGCTGGGCGTAAATACCTTTGGTAGTAAATATTAAAAAACTGCGCCCTGAACTTAGGCACATCCACTTTCACCGGACATTGAGACGAGCAAGACTTACAAGCCAAACACCCTTTTAGCGATTCCATCACTTCATGAGAATAATCATATTCACGGCTCATTTTTAAACTATTTTGGGCGCGTTGCAGTAACCCTAAATTTTTAGCCTTAGCCAACTCATTAACATCGACACCTTCAACTTCAAGTAAACGCAACCACTCACGCATAAGACCTGCACGACCTTTAGGCGACTGCACTCTATCCCCAGTGACTTTAAAAGAGGGACACATAGGTGAATAGGCACTATAATTAAAGCACATACCATTGCCATTACAGTTCATGACATCAGGAAATACTTCACGCGTGTTAATGGGTATCTGTCTATCGAAACTGCCTCTTTTGGCACTATCAACATTATAAATAAGTGCCCCAGTCCCTTTAGGTGCCACCAGCTTACCTGGATTGAGCTTATTATGAGGATCGAATAAGCCTTTAATCTCCTCGAGTACGCCATAGAGTTTAGTACCAAACACTGCTGGGCCATATTCACCCCGCACCCCTTTACCATGTTCCCCCCACATTAAGCCACCGTATTTAAGCGTTAGAGCAGCCACCTGATCTGACACCGTCTTCAGTAGTTTTTCATCATTAATATCACACATATCCAATGCGGGCCTAACGTGAAGTACCCCTGCGTCCACATGACCAAACATGCCGTATTGAAGTTGATGACTATCGAGTAATGCTCTAAATTCCATAATGAAATCTGCTAGTTTTTCCGGTGGTACAGCGGTATCCTCAGCAAAAGCAATAGGCTTACGACGACCTTTACTTGCCCCCAATAACCCGACCGCTTTTTTACGCATTGCATAGATCATATTGATGCTGTGTTTATCACTCGTCACTTGATAACCTAATAACCCACCATTAGCTTGTTCGACTTGAGCGCTTAATACCGCGGTCAATTCCGCCACTCTGCCTTCAACCTCTTCTTTTTCTCCCGCAAACTCCACCATATTAAGCCCATCGATAATGCCACCCGATACCGGTTTAATAAGCGCTGACACTGAATGCCAAATAATATCTTGCTTAGCCAAGTTCAATACTGTTGAGTCTACGGTTTCAACAACGGTCGCTTTAGCCTTAACTAAATCAGGCGCATGCCTCAAAGCCGATTCAAATGAATCATATTTAAGATTAATCATCATGCGTACGTTAGGCAGCGGCGTGATATTGAGTTTCGCCTCGGTAACAACCGCAAGTGTACCTTCTGAGCCAGTCAAAATACGGGATAAATTAAACTCTGTTAACTCATCATTCCACACATGTTTAAGATCATAACCAGTCAAAAAACGATTGAGAACAGGGAATTTACGGTCTATTTCTGAACGATTTTCTCGACAAAGTGACGCAACTTCTCGAATTAACTTCTGTCCAAGTGGGTGCTTGACCACAGTGTCTACATGATTAAGTCCCTCTAGAGATATCACCTCTGTATCAAGTACACTGCCATCATAAAGCACACTCGACAAAGCTAACACATGATCAGATGTTTTGCCGTAAACCAGCGATCCAGCACCTGAAGCATCGGTATTGATCATGCCACCTATGGTCGCTCTATTGGACGTAGAAAGATCAGGACTAAAGAAAAAACCATGAGGACGCAGTGCATCATTTAACGCATCTTTGACCACTCCAGCTTGGACCTTAACCCAACCTTCTTGGGGATTAATCTCTATAACCTGATTCAAATAACGGGATAGATCTAAAATAAGCCCATGAGTCAAAGATTGACCATTAGTGCCTGTCCCCCCGCCACGAGCACTGAACACCACTTTATCAAACTCAGGCTTAGCCGCCAACGAAAGTACCACACTGACATCTTGCTGGCTGCTAGGATAAATCACCGCTTGAGGTAAAAACTGATAAACAGAATTATCCGTCGCTTGCACCACACGAGCGCTATAACGTTTATCGATATCACCGCAAAAGTGGCTTTGCTCAAGCACCTCAAGAAAAGAGTGGTACACAGGTTCAAGTGTTTGTGTGTGTGATAATTTTGGCAACTTCACAATGGGCAGCATATCAGTTTCTATCTTATTTTCTTGGCCGACTAGTATAAACAAAAAAAAAGCCGCTAAATAGCGACTTTTATGATTAGCTTATTCTATTTCAAGAACAATTAAGCGTGTTCTTTACCTAAATATAGCCAAGTATCAATAACCGTATCAGGATTTAGCGATACTGTATCAATCCCCTGCTCTACTAACCACGCTGCAAAATCAGCATGATCTGATGGGCCTTGACCACAAATACCCACATAGGCACCTTTGGCTTTAGCCGCTTTAATGGCCATGGACAATAATGCCTTCACAGCATCATTACGCTCATCAAACAGATGACTAATAATACCTGAGTCACGGTCTAAACCTAAGGTTAACTGAGTTAAATCATTTGAACCGATAGAGAAACCATCGAAGTGCTCAAGGAATTGATCAGCCAGCAATGCATTTGATGGTAATTCACACATCATAATGACACGGAGGCCATCTTTACCGCGCTCTAAACCTTCTTCTTTAAGTAACTCAATGACCTGCTCTGCTTCACCCACAGTACGGACGAATGGGATCATGATTTCAACATTGGTTAAGCCCATCTCATTACGAACACGTTTAATCGCTTCACACTCAAGGGCGAAACAATCACGGAACGATTCAGAAATATAACGGCTTGCACCACGGAAACCCAACATTGGGTTTTCTTCCTCAGGCTCGTACTTGTCACCACCAACCAAATTAGCATATTCGTTTGACTTAAAGTCAGACATTCGAATAATCACTTTCTTTGGGAAGAAAGCTGAGGCAATCGTCGCCATTCCTTCAACAAGACGAGCAATGTAGAATTCAACAGGCGATGAATAACCCGCAATCATTTCATGTATTTCAGCCTGCAGTGCCGCATCTTGCTTATCAAACTCAAGCAGGGCTTTAGGATGAATACCAATCATGCGATTAATGATGAATTCCAAACGTGCTAAACCCACACCTTCATTAGGCAAGCGAGCAAAATCGAATGCTCTATCTGGATTACCGACATTCATCATGATTTTAATCGGCAGTGCAGGCATTGAATCAACACGAGAACGAACAACATCAAACGCTTGGATCCCATCATAAATGAAACCAGTATCGCCTTCAGCACAAGACACTGTCACTTGTTGGCCTGTCTTAATGTGTTCAGTGACATCACCACAACCTACGACGGCAGGCACACCTAATTCACGAGCAATAATCGCTGCATGACAAGTACGTCCACCTCGGTTGGTCACAATCGCGCTTGCGCGCTTCATGATAGGTTCCCAATCAGGATCTGTCATGTCAGTCACGAGTACATCACCGTCTTCAATTTGGTCCATATCCGCAATGGATGATAAAACCTTAGCAACACCACTGCCAATTTTATGACCGATCGCACGGCCTTCAGAAATAACATCGCTCTTAGTATGGAGATGATAGCGCTCAATCAGTTGCACATCTTCACGAGAACGCACGGTTTCTGGACGGGCTTGAACGATATAAAGCTTACCATCATTACCATCTTTAGCCCATTCGATATCCATTGCACGACCATAATGCTTTTCGATGACCATCGCTTGCTTAGCAAGCTCCATCACTTCAGCATCATTGATTGAAAATTCACGACGCTTATCAGCAGCGATATCTTCAATTTTAACTTGTTTGCCGTGTTCAAGATCGTCCGAATAAACCATTTGAATGAGCTTACTGCCAATATTACGGCGTACAACCGCTTTATGACCTGAGACTAAACTTGGCTTATGAACGTAAAATTCATCTGGGTTAACCGCCCCCTGAACCACCATTTCACCGAGACCAAATGATGAAGTAATAAAAACCACATCATTGTTACCAGACTCAGTATCCATGGTAAACATCACACCAGAGGCCGCTGTATCGGAACGAACCATACGTTGGATACCCGCAGATAAAGCAACACCTTTATGGTCGTACCCTTGGTGAACACGATAAGAGATTGCACGATCATTAAACAAAGAAGCAAAAACATGCTTAATCGCAATCAGTACCGCATCATATCCCTTAACGTTCAGGAATGTTTCTTGCTGACCAGCAAATGACGCATCAGGCATATCTTCTGCAGTGGCTGAAGAACGAACTGCAAATGAGGCATCTTTGGTCTCAGAAGACAATTTATTATAAGCATCATGAACCGCTTGCTCAAATGTACTATGAAATGGCGTATCGATAACCCATTGTCTAATCTGTGCACCGGCTGTAGCGAGTGCATTCACGTCATCTACATCTAACACATCGAGTATGTCGTATATCTTCTGGTTAAGCCCACTTTGTTCAAGAAATTCATTGAACGCATAAGAGGTCGTCGCATAACCACCTGGGACTTGGACTCCTGCATTAGATAAATTACTAATCATCTCTCCAAGAGAAGCGTTTTTACCGCCAACCTTGTTAACGTCACCCATGCCTAATTCTTGATACCAGAGTACATATTGCTGCACAGTTCTATCTCCGCAAGTTTATTTCAGTGTTGCCCCTTCACATCAGAGCTATGGCATTTTACACTCCAGCACTACACACGTAAATCTATAAATTTATTTGTAATATTATTACAAGAAGAGGTCAAAATGTTACGTAAAGTATTTTATATTTCAGATGGAACGGCAATCACAGCAGAAGTATTCGGGCATGCGGTTTTATCACAGTTTCCTATTGAATTTGAATCGCTTACAATTCCATTTGTTGAAACAGAATCTAAAGCAAATGAAATAAAAGCCCAAATTGATGATTGTTTTATTACCACAGGTGAACGCCCTTTGGTGTTCCATTCTATCGTAAAAGCGGAGATCCGTAACATTATCTACAGTAGTGAAGGACTAGATTATGACTTTTTAAACACTTTTGTCGCTCCATTAGAGCAACAATTAGGCATCAAAGCCTCACCTATTGTTCATCGCACTCACGGCAACATGAATGCAAGCTATGAAGCGCGTATCAATGCTATTAATTACACCATGGATAATGATGATGGCCAGACATTAAAAAATATCGACAAAGCCGATTTGGTCCTATTAGGTGTATCTCGCTGTGGCAAGACTCCCAGTAGTCTCTACCTTTCTATGCAATTTGGTATCAAAGCCGCCAATTATCCTTTTGTCGAGGATGATATGGATAACCTACAACTGCCAGACGAACTAAAAAACAATAAGAGCAAACTCTTTGGTTTAACCATTGATCCTGTTCGTTTGCATGAGATCCGTCAAAGCCGTATGGAAAACAGCCGGTATTCTTCATTAAGGCAATGCCGTATCGAAGTTAAAGAAGTAGAAATGATGTATAGGCGTGAACGGATCCCATTTGTCAACACCACTTACCATTCAGTTGAAGAAATTGCCACAAAAATTTTGGCGATGACAGGCCTGGAACGACACATGTTTTAGCGGCATTATTGTTCCGAGCAAGTCAGTCCCCTGACGTGACTATTTAAAAAAACAGCTTACATGGCTATTTTTCAACGTGAAGCACTGCAGATCTCATTAAGATTCGTTATAATCAGGCACAAGCAGGCAAAATGCCCACACGAACGATCGGTATAATGAATGACCACTAAAACAGATGAACTACGCTCAACTTTATTATGTAAGGCTATTTCTCCGGCTAAATTAGCTTCAGAATTTCCATTAACTCAAGACGCTGCAGATTATTTAATCCAGCAACGACGTGAGGTAGAAGCCATTTTAACCGGGAATGATCAACGACTGTTAGTGATTATTGGCCCTTGTTCTATTCATGACACAAAAGCAGCCATCGATTATGCGAAACGTCTCGCCATTTTACATCAAGAGTTAAAAGACGATCTTTGCATAGTCATGCGGGTTTACTTCGAAAAACCAAGAACGATAGTCGGCTGGAAAGGATTAATTTCAGATCCCGATCTCGATGGCAGCTTTAATGCAAATAAGGGACTGCGTTTAGCGCGTCAACTATTACAAGAGATCACTGAACTCAAATTACCCATCGCGACTGAGTTTCTCGACATGGTGAACGGTCAATATATTGCTGATTTAATCACATGGGGCGCTGTGGGAGCACGCACCACTGAGAGTCAAGTTCATCGTGAAATGGCATCCGCTTTATCTTGCCCTGTCGGGTTTAAAAATGGGACTGATGGTAATATCAGTATTGCTATCGATGCGGTCCGCGCGGCAAAAGAACCCCATATTTTTTACTCTCCAGACAAAGATGGCGCCATGGCCGTTTACCGTACTAGTGGTAACCCATATGGGCATATTATTCTACGTGGTGGTAAACAACCTAACTACCATAGCGAGGATATTAATACTGCCGCCAATCAACTGAGCGATGTCGGCGTATCTCATCGTATGGTCATTGATTTCAGCCACGGTAATAGCCAGAAAAAACATACACAACAACTGGCTGTTGCAGATAGTATTATCGAACAGATGACCGCAGGCTCAACCGCAATAGCGGGAATTATGGCAGAAAGCTTTATCGAAGAAGGCAATCAAAAAGTGGTAACGGGCGAACCATTAGTTTACGGTAAGAGCATTACCGATACCTGCCTTCATTGGGATGACTCAGTCACATTACTTCGAAAACTAGCCAGCGCCTCTAGAACCCGAATAACACTGCTCAACAAAGACCGATAATTGAACCACTGGACGGTTTTTTGCTGCAAAGCCGTCCTCTCACTTCCAGTCATATGGCACTCACCTTGCGATCACACCAAATCCACTTATTGATCCTTTAATAGTGTATCCCCAAATGACCTCAAAATGCTCGTTTCAGAGTCCTCATAGGATAGCTGAATAAGGCAGTGATTAATGCAATGGCTATTCCCGTAGGGCATGGCGTGAAGCAACATTTTTCTTCGTGATGAAATATTGAATGACGCCTGAACGGATTCAGGAGCTAGGGTGAAGCAGGATGCCCGAGCCGAGAATAACGAGTCCATCAATTTCATACCTCGTCTCGACATGCTGAATCCTGCATCTTGAGGTCACTTGGGTATATAAGGAATCAATGATGAAGATTTAACCTCTAATCGATAAGTCACATCAGGGGATTGGCTCCAGACTTTATTGAGCGAAATATCATCTGTATAGTGAATATCGCCGTTCTGATCTGTCACTCCGATTTGTACCAAAGCGTCATATTTTACTAATATTTGTTCAGCCAATATTCGAGCCCACATTGTAGGCGATGTATGGCTGTCATCAATGAGCAACTTCTCAAAAATAAGCTCCTCCCCTTGAGCAGAGAAAAGCCTAAACCAAACCTCTTGCCCTGCTTGCGCTTCAACACCATTAATGACATAGGGTGCCAAAGTAGACCAGCCTATTGGCGAATCATCGGTTAATATATTAATGTCACTGCAGTTATAAAACCCTTCACCTGCAATATCTTCACGCTGCCAACGCGTATACAAGGTGGCTTCGCCGCTTCTGTCAGTCGGAAAAGGGATCATCATTTCATACACTTTTTTGCCTTCAAAATACGACACGGCAACATCACCCACTTCAGCAATCAACTCGAGTTTTTCCCAACTCAACATATCCTCTGCAGCATTGAAATCTGATGATGAAAGATAAAACTGCCAAAAACTGGGATTATGTGGTGTATGGGCATCAAACACGATACGAACTTTACCCTCATTATCTAACATCACATCCGAGCGTTGCCAATGCACCGAAGGTAAGTCAACACCCGATTTCTGACTATCCCCCCCCGCACAAAGCTGTCCATTGGGGATGGCCAGTTTGACTGCTGACATATTATTATAATCAATCACATTCTCTGAAAACTCATGATGTTGAACCCATTGTTTAGTACCTTTCGCTAAAAAAGCTGCACGACATGCCAGATTGGGCATAGCAGAGCCATCATTTGGCCACCAATAACCTCCATCATCAACACAAAATTGCTGGCGAGCTTTGGGAATGTCCATATAACCATGGGCATTCACACCTTGTATCGATAGGGCTGTGGTGAGTAATACCATACTCAACGTGATTGCGTTTACTGTAAAAATAGGCAGTGAAATATTTAGCAAAGATGGAGGTAACATAAATAGATTCCCTTCTATAACGTTGAAATAATGCCTCTTGAGTACAGAGGCTAGCCTGTGGACTAATCAAACACGCATTAGTCCTCATCATTTTTTTATGATCAGTCAATATTACAAATAAATTTCCATTCAGCACGGCTACGACTTGGCTGGGTATTGGTCCACCATAAAGCCACAAATACTGACATAGCATCTTTCATTTGATCGCCTCCATTGGCATGACTTGGCTTACCTTGCCAGTCTTTTTGAGGGAAATTAGGATACTCGGGCACAAGGCTTGGATCTATTCCCGCATCCGCGCAGCTATCTGTCGAGGGTGGTCTGGTATCATCACAACCTGGCGGTGTAGGCTCTAAATCACAGTCATCAGGTGGTGTAGAGGCATCACCTTGACCAAAACCGTAACGATTACCATTAAAGCTCACGGTGAAATTAGAGGGCATAGACACGGGTAAATAATACTTAATTGTACCGCCAAAGCTTCCTCCAGGAGCGATAGTTTTGTAACTGGGTAAAATAAAGCGTACGCGATGGAAATCATGCTCTAAACCGCCAACGTTACCCGAGGCAGCGTTAGAACCATCGGTTATTACGGTTAAATTCATGCCAGATTGATCGCTGATTTGTGATGACGTTGACGTCGCAATATCAAACTCAAATATGGCACCACCAGGAATGGTGCTTTGGCCATGATTAGTGATAGTTAAAGTCGGTGTGATGGGATAATTGCTATCACCCAATTTATATCCACTGAGTGACGCACTTAACGCAAGTGATTTATCAGGTACTGGATCATTGGCTAATGTATTACCATAAGGCGGCACACTCACAAAACCTTGATAGGCAATAGTGGTCATGGTATCGCCAATAAAGTACTCACCTTCCCCATCATTACGCTCGGGATACCAGTCAAAGTCACCCGCAAGTTCCCAAAACATCACCCCACCGATCCCTTTATCGATAACATACGCCACCTTCGTCGCCATGGCTTGTTCATCTTCGGTAGAAAGATAAACTTTCTTCGATGAATTCCATAGCCAAGAAGACTTGGCCCCATTATCAAAATGGCGTTCATAGTTTCCAGTTAACCTATCGGCAGGATCATTTTGTGGATCTAAGCCATAACTGCCAAGATAACTCCCAGTTATACCTTGCTCTAAATTTTTAGCATGCCACATCGGGTTTGAACCCGCATACATTTCGTTGCGATTTTCATCTAAATCATGCCATATATTATCGATCCCCTCTGCACCATAACCGCATTTATTATTACCTTCCCCCGTACCTGCAGGACATGAATTTTGGTCGGGTAACGCCGCTTTTCCCCACAAACCATGAGTACCACCAGTTACACCTTGCCAACCTCGCGTGTAGTAAGGCAAACCGATATTAATTCGACCTGCTGGCATGGCTCCGCGAAAGTAATGATAAGCCCAATCAGTATTCAGATAACCGATCCCACCATATTGCGGTGTAGAGTACACATTCCAAAAAGCCAATTCAGCATCATCACCGTTATCGAACAAAGCAGAATTATGACCAACAAAATCATTCCAAGCTCCATGAAGGTCATAGCTCATGATGTTGACATAGTCGAGAAAGCGAACCATCTGATGTGCTTCCATGCCACGCAGTAGGTAGCCCGATGCAGGGGCTGCGATGGTTAGCATATAATGCTTACCATCTTGCTGACTTGCTGCGTCAAGCTTTTCTCGCAACGTTTTCATCAAAAGATCATATTGCTTAAATAAGCTTGCACGCAGGGGATCAGCAACCGCAAAATCATCGGGGTTTCCAGATTTTGCCATCGACGTTGCGTATTCATAATCAATATCTGCACCATCAAAACCATAGGTTCTCAAGAACTCAACCACTGAGTCGGCAAAGGTATTAATGCCTGTTTGAGTTTTGGTCATTTCATAGAAACCACCGCTAGCCACACGCGCACCATTATCATCGAAATAACCGCCCGTTTCAGCCCAGCCACCAATAGAGATGAGTGTCTTCACCTGTGGATGCCGTTTCTTAAATTTATTTAATAAGTTGAAATGTCCCTTATAGGCGTATTCGGGATCCATCTCTGCACCCACACCACTCCAAGTCATCCCCGTGGCAGGATTATCGACACTGTCGACATTACCAACAGACATCTTATTGTCTGCATCAATATGGGCAAATGCATAGTTAATATGGGTGATTTTATTCCATGGGATATCATTGACTAAATAACGAGGTTGACCGTTAGTACCATTGCGCCAAGAGGTGAAATACCCAATCACACGTCTCGCATGATCCATGCCCATTTTTTCACGGCCATTTTGGTCATAAACATGACAATAAACAGAATCACCTTCTAATCCATCAGGGCGACAAGCTTCATGATTTGTCGTGCTATCAACAATATCACCAAGCACTGCTTGCGATCCCGCTAAACCACCCACATCCTCTTTGACTTGAGTGGTCATATTCAATTCAACTGGGGTGATGATAGCGCTGGCATTACTCATAACACTTTGACTTAAAAGTGCCGTACTGACCATTATTACGGCGAAATGCTGATGTCTCCAAAAATATGCAGTTTTGTTACTCATGGCATGATCCCTATTATTATTTAGTTAAGCCGAATAACCTAAATACAGAGACTGCCCACTCACAACATAACCACAAAGGCGATGGCATCGACCTTACTAATTTAAACATAAAACAAACATTTGGTTATTCTTTTATTATCTTAATACCAAGTAAGCTTATAACCTTCATCATTTTTACCTTGCTAATCAATTACTCTGCTATACACTCTTTTTCAAGTCTTAATCATTAACCTCACTTTCCCCAAAAAAATTCATTTAGGCTCAATCCTACCAATGAAAACGGATAAACTCATAAATCGATAGGATAACTTACCATTTTTCTGTTACATTGAGCCAATCTTCACGCGCAACGCATCCAACTATAGAAGCCATGAAGCTAGAAAATTTAAACATAATCATTGCTGATGATCATCCATTATTTCGCAATGCACTACGTCAAGCCTTAAGCATCTCCTTTGCAAATACTCAATGGTTTGAAGCAGACAGTGCTTTAGCTCTGCAAGCTTTACTTGAACAAGCAGAGATTGCATACGACTTGGTGATGCTAGATTTACAAATGCCAGGCTCCCACGGGTACTCCACGTTAATTCACCTGCGTAGTCACTTTCCAGAACTTCCTGTTGTGGTCATTTCAGCTCATGAAGACAACATGACGATTAGCCGTGCTTTGCATTATGGTAGTGCGGGATTTATTCCAAAATCATCCTCAATGGACTCCCTTACATTAGCATTAACCTCAGTCTTATGCGGGGATATTTGGTTACCTAAAAATGTTGAAATACAACATATTGAAGAAAACTCAACCAACCTAATCGCCAATAAACTTTCTGATCTCACTCCACAACAATACAAAGTACTGCAGATGTTTGCAGAAGGGATGCTAAACAAACAAGTGGCTTACGATTTAGGGGTCTCTGAAGCCACCATTAAGGCGCACGCCACTGCAATATTTCGAAAACTGGGGGTACGTAATCGAACCCAAGCAGTTATCTCACTACAGCAATTAGAAATGCAAAAAGTAGAGATATAACTTTTAAACACTTGGCTTGCAGATTTTTATCAGTCTAGATACTAACGTAGCTTTTCCATCAAACGATAGTAAAGCATCCCTAACGCCATGGCTTGATTACCCAACCATTCATTCGTGGGAATACGAATATGTTTCATGTCGGCAAACACATTAAACTCGGTCAATTGACCTGCGATAGCCTCAGCCATCATCTCAGCTAAGACATGAGATGTAGCAATGCCATGACCCGAGTAACCTTGGCAATAAAATACATTGGGAGAAACCTTACCCAACTGCGGAATTCTATTGACGGCAATACCTGCCATGCCTACCCACTCAAACTCGATATCGACTCCTTTTAATCGAGGGAATGTACGTTCAATAGCAGGCCTAAGTTCTGATGTAATGTTTGTTGAGTCACGTCCTGAATAGTTTGTACCACCACCAAACATCAATCGATGATCTGCTGTAATACGAAAATAATCCAGCACCAAACGACTGTCATACACGGCAATATCGTGTGGGTTAATGGCATGGGTCACCTCAGGACTGAGTTGAGCGGTTGTGCAATTGCCTAAAGAAGCTGGAAATAACATGCCTTTTAGCTGCTTTCTTGCAAGTCTATGATAAGCATTTCCTGCCAACACGACGCTGTTGGCCCTGATGGAACCATGAGCAGTATTCACAACAGGTAACACACCATCATTGATCGTTAACACTGGTGAGTGTTCAAAAATAAGTGCACCACCACACTGTGCAGCCCTCGCCTCACCAATGCACAGGTTCACAGAATGTAAATGCATATTACGTTTATTCAATAAACCACCATGATAAAGTGGCGTTTCCAGGTAATCAGGAATGTCCTGTTGAGTGAGCAATGAGACTTCATCCTCCATACCGCGCTTAACCGCTTCATCATAAAATGCTTGTATCCCTGTCATATGTGCAGGCTTATAGGCGGTGTGCAAATGACCAAACTTTACATCACAATCAATCTGATATTTTTTAACACGAGATGTAATAATCTCGTGACCACGCCAGCGCAGATCCCACACAAACTGTTCGGTATCCTTACCTAACTTGTTAATCAACTGTTTGGTCATTGCTGTGTCACCAGATAAACTGCCTGTAACTTGCCCCCCATTTCGACCCGTGGCTCCCCACCCCACCTTATTCGCTTCAATAATCGCAACTTTAAAGCCACGCTCTGCCAATTCAACCGCGGTAGCGACTCCCGTAAAACCAGCACCCACAATTGCCACATCGACTCTATGCTCCCCTTCCAATCTTGGGTATTGAGTTTCGCTATTGATGGTTGCGTTATAATAGGAACGACATCTCGATTCAGTCATAAACAGTATCCATTGGCACTAAAAATAAATTTTATTTTTAAATCAATGATATATCGAATGTTAACGTGCTGTCCAATGTGCCTTAATCAACGGAGTCTGACCGTCAAATAATCTCACCTCGAAAAGGTCATTCGCATGAACAATACCCACACCTTTTGGCGTTCCTGTCATGACAATATCGCCATCTTGAAGACTCATAAAATCGGTTATTTCCGTTAAAATCTGCTCTGGTGAGTTCATCATCAATTCAATGTGTCCAACTTGTGTCTTAAATCCATTGATTGACAACTCAAAATTCAGCTGTTCACTGAGGGTTTCTATTTCTACAAACTCACTTAATATCACCGACCCATCAAAGGCTTTTGCTCTCTCCCAAGGTAACCCTTTGGCTTTAAGCTCGTTCTGTAGGCTACGTTTAGTCAAATCAAGTCCAATACCGACAGCGGAAAACCGACCTTTTTCAAATAACAAGCACAATTCTGCTTCGTAATGAATCGCTTCATGATGAAAACTGGTTAATGTTGTTGAAATGGCTGAGTTTGGTTTAACAAACAATAGTATAGACTCAGGCACTTCATTACCCAGCTCCTTGATATGCTCAACATAATTACGGCCCACGCACACCACTTTATTAGGGCTAATGCTTCGTTGATTAATTGTCACCGTATTCATGGTCATATGTCTCCTTTTACACTCTCTTAATTAAACTCGAAATAAGCGCTCGTAATGCTGCAGGCTTGACCATTTTGGCCATATATTTATAGCCTTGTTGATGCACATCTTCAATGAGATCTTTATTAGTATTCGCCGTGATTAAAATACCCGGTAAATGACTGCCATATAGCCCCCTAATAGCATTCATTGCATCCATGCCATTTTGACCATCATCAAGCTGATAATCAGCAAGTATGATGTCTGGAGCAACACCTTTAAGGCCCAATTTAATTCTTGCATCTGCCAAATTTTTTGCGCAAACAACCTCACATTGCCAACGACTCAATAAACTTTCTAAACCTGCTAAAATGGCATCTTCATTATCAATACACAAGACATTAACCCCAGCTAAAGGCTGCACTAAACTCAACGTCTTTTTATGTAGTGGCTCAGTTAACTTTTTACCCAAAGGGACACGAATAGCAAAAACAGAACCACGTCCTAGCACTGATGTCACATGGATTTGATGATCTAACACTCTGCTGATCCTGTCTGCAATGGCTAAACCTAATCCTAAGCCACTGACATTATGACTGATTGGATTATCGAGTCGCTTAAATTCTTTAAAAATCTCCTTCGTTTCGGTTTCGTCTATACCACAACCAGTGTCGAGTACTTGGATCTCCAATTCATCACCACGATAACGACAACCACATACCACTCTCCCCCCTTTGGCATAGCGGTACGCATTGGTTAAAAAATTTTGTAATACACGCCTTAGTAAACTTAGATCAGAGTAAATCGTGGCGCGGCAAGGCAACATACTGAATGTGATCTGACTGTCTTTTGCCATTGCGGAAAACTCCACACCTAAACCATCAAGTAAATCAGAAACGGCAAAATATTGACAATTAACTTCAATCATCCCGGAATCTAGTTTCGAAATATCAAGTAAATCGGTAAGCAATTCACCGGCAATTTTAAGGGAACGGTTCACATGGGAAAGTGTGGTTTTGCCTTCTTGATCTAAATTGGGGTATTGAGCCAAAGAAGCGGTAAACAGTCGTGCTGCATTTAACGGCTGCATTAGATCATGGCCCACTGCAGCTAAAAATTTACTTTTCGACGCATTCGCTCGCTCCTCGTGTGCTTTAGCCTCGAGTAACTGACTGTTGAGCATCGCCAGCTCATAAGTCCGTTTGTTGACTCTAGCCTCTAAGGTCTCATTCATATCTTGCAGAGTTTTGGCATCTTCCCGGTACTGAGTAATATCAGTAAACGTCATCACAAAACCACCACCAGGCATGGGGTTACCTTGTATTTTGATTACCTTACCATCTTGGCGTTGCCGTTCAGAGACATGAGCTGTGCCGTCTCGCATATGCTGCACTCTCGTCTTCACCTTATCTTCAATATTTCCCTCACCACAAAAACCACGCTGAGCATTAAAACGTATCACCTCACTGATCGGCATTCCTTCTTGTAAAAAAACAGCAGGATATTGATATAATTCAGCATATTTGAAATTCCAAGCAACCAAATTAAGGTCTTTGTCCACCACACTCATCCCTTCATAGGCGTGCTCAATCGCACCTCTGAGCATATCTTGGCTCAATATAATTTTGGAGGATGCCGCATCAACTAAACTAAAAACCTCATCAATGGCCAGATCTCTCCCTTCTTGTATGGACTCCATTACCAATGCAGCGCTCGAACCACCGAGTACGGCCGCTAACATATACTCAGTATGCGCAATCAATTCAATTGACGCGGTTTTATGCCAGCTATCGGTTTTTACCGCTTCTTCAGAAAAACGAGAAAAACTTTCATAAGCGCGTGTGGGACTCACAAAACGACTCGCCAAAATCAAAAGATCCTGTTGAGATACCGTCGCTGTCCTACGAATATTATTACGCTTATGATTTCTAGGGGAAACAAATTCACTGGCTTGAATACGTTCAACGACCCCAGCTCTGAACCACATTGACCCCAATATATAACACGTACAATTGGCCAGCAGCGCGATTAACATATCACGAACATTGGGCTTGATAGACTCCAGCAACGCAAAATCATGATTAAAGATCCCTGAGATATCACCCGCATCTGTTAATAAGATACAACACCACAGCCCAAAGCCAACAGCCAAACCTAATAACACACCAGAGCGATTACCTTGCTGCCAATACATGCCACCAATCAATGCAGGTGCTAATTGAGCAAAACCACCAAAAGACAAGGTCCCAAGTACAAAAAGTGAATCACTGTCCATAAATGACAGGTAACTGACATAACCTAAACCTAGAATAATAATAATAGAGAGCCGACGTGCATTGAGCAAAAATAAAGAAAACTGACTAAAGTTTGTTTGTCTGATCTTCCCAGTTCGTAACATCACGGGGATCAACCATTCATTACTTATCATAGTACTAATGGTCACCACAGCCACAATCACCATGCTTGTCGCACCAGACAAGGTGCCAAGCAAAGCAATGATAGCTATCCCAGATTGATCTAACGCCAAAGGCATATTAATCACATAAGTATCGGCTGCAACACTATCCCCTAAGATAATTTTCCCCGCCAATGCTAAAGGGGCAACAAACAAGCCAAAAAGTAATAGATATATGGGGAAAATCCAACGTGCTCGACGTAAAGTCTCCTCGTCACTGCATTCCACCATCATGACGTGAAACTGCCGAGGCATACATAAAAATGCCGCCATACCGACAATGAGTTGTGGCAATAAAGTTTCAATTCGCAATGTCGGATCACCGATCAAGTCTCTTTCGACGGCTTGTCGCCAAATATCATCAAATCCATCAAAATAGCCCACACTGATCACTACACCCACAATCAAAAAAGCGGCTAACTTAACTAAGGACTCGAACGCGATCGCTAACATCATACCGGGATTATGCTCAGTGGCATCTAGCTTACGAGTACCAAATAAAATAGCAAAAACCATTAAAATCAAAGTGATAACTAGCGATACTTTAGCCCCATCAAAATGAGAATCTTCAAGCTGAAATAAATTAAGGCTAAACACCATCGCCTTAAGCTGCAGGGCGATATATGGCATAATGCCGAACAGAGCAATGAAGGTCACAATGGCTGCAAGCAATTGAGATTTACCGTATCTGGCAGCAATAAAATCGGCAACTGAAGTGATGTTATGAGCCTTAGAAACCATCACCATCTTTCTCAGCAAACCAAAACCTAAAGTGAAAATCAGCATAGGACCAAGGAAAATAGGCAAAAATGACCAAAGATCTTGTGCCGATTGGCCCACAGTACCCAAAAAGCTCCAAGATGAACAATATACAGCCAAACTTAATCCATATACCCAAACATGAATTTTCTTCGTAAACTGACTAAACCAACGTTCACCTCCCCAAGCCAAAATAAACAGTAAAAAAACATAAAAAATGGCAACAACGGCAACGAAAATAGTCAGGTTCATAACGCTCTCATTTGTTAACTTTATAGCGCATTCATTAGCGCATTAATTCAGTGTACTTATCTATCTCAAGACACTAAAAAGAGCCTTTCAGCACTAGACCAAGGTCTAATGGAGCTGCTAGACCATAAGACTACATACTCATGTAACGCATTATTCAATTAAGGGTTCCCCAATGAACACACAATCTCTCTACAAAGTGCCCAGCACCACTGCTGAAAATGCACATATAAATGAACAAGAATACAAAAAAATGTATCAAGAGTCGATTGTGGATCCTGAAGGTTTCTGGAGAGAACACGGCCAACGTATAGATTGGATTAAACCTTATAGTAAGATAAAAAAAACCTCATTTGATGATCACAACTTATCAATCAATTGGTTCTATGACGGCACACTCAATGCATCAGCGAACTGCCTTGATCGCCACCTGACAAACAACGCCGATAAAGTGGCCATCATTTGGGAAGGCGATGATGCTAAAGACCAACGGACATTAACCTACGCAGAACTCCATGTCTGTGTGTGTAAATTTGCTAATGTATTACGCAGTCAAGGTGTTAAACGTGGCGAGGTTGTCACCATTTATATGCCCATGGTACCAGAAGCGGCAGTCGCTATGTTAGCGTGTGCGCGTATTGGTGCCATCCATTCTGTTGTCTTTGGTGGTTTTTCACCCGATTCTATTGCATCACGTGTGATTGATGGTAAATCTAAAGTCATTATTACCGCCGATCAAAGCTTACGTGCGGGCCGTACCATTCCTCTTAAGGCCAATATCGATGCTGCCCTTTCTCACCCTGATGTCGATTGCGTCGAAACAGTCATTGTTTATGAACGTACAGGCGCAGATATCGATTGGGTAGAAGGCCGTGACATTAGGTGGGACACGGTAATGGAAACAGCATCAATACACTGTGAGCCAGAAGAAATGACCGCTGAAGACCCATTATTCCTATTGTATACTTCAGGATCGACAGGGAACCCTAAAGGTGTGCTCCATACGACAGGGGGTTACATGGTTTATGCCACGATGACCCATGAATATGTATTTGATTATAAAGAAGGAGAAGTTTATTGGTGTACGGCTGATGTCGGTTGGATCACAGGTCATACCTATATGGTTTATGGTCCATTAGCTAACGGAGCCACTGTTCTCATCCATGAAGGCGTCCCTAACTACCCCACTTCCTCACGCCTTGGTGACATCGTCGATCGTCACCATGTCAACATACTCTATACTGCACCCACACTCATTCGTGCTCTGATGGCCGAAGGCAAAGAAGCATTTGCTGATTTTGATGGCAGTTCATTACGGATAATGGGCTCAGTCGGTGAACCCATTAACCCTGAAGCATGGCGCTGGTACAACGAAGTCATTGGCCATGAAACATGCCCTATTGTCGACACATGGTGGCAAACCGAAACTGGCGGTATTTTGATCAGCCCATTACCTGGCGCAACCGATACTAAACCGGGGGCAGCAACCCGCCCTTTCTTTGGCGTACAGCCAGCCTTAGTCGACAATATGGGGAACATTATTGAAGGGGTAGCCGAAGGGAACTTAGTCATACTTGACTCTTGGCCAGGGCAAATGCGCACCGTATTTGGCGATCATGACAGATTTGCACTGACATATTTTAAAACGTTCCGCGGCATGTACTTTACTGGTGATGGCGCCAAACGAGATGAAGATGGTTACTACTGGATCACAGGTCGAGTCGACGACGTTATTAATGTCTCAGGGCATCGACTCGGTACCGCTGAGGTAGAAAGTGCTTTAGTTTCACATAATAGTGTCGCTGAAGCAGCAGTTGTGGGTTATCCGCATGATATCAAAGGACAAGGCATTTATGCCTATGTTACCTTAACCAAGGGCTCTGTTGAATCCGAAGCCCTACGTCAAGATCTCCGAAGCTGGGTACGTAAGGAAATTGGTGCGCTAGCAACACCCGATCTTATTCAATGGGCCAGTGGCTTGCCTAAAACCCGCTCAGGTAAAATTATGCGTCGCTTTTTACGCAAAATTGCCGCTAACGAAGTGACTCATTTAGGAGACGCATCAACCTTGGCAGATCCTGCAGTGATTGATACCTTAATCGAATTTCGTTTAAACCGTAACGAATAAACCAATCAAGACGAATAGCCCCTTTGATAAGGGGCTTATACCCAAACCACCTCAAATACTGTTATCCTTCCTTGTAAGACACCATTGTAATTAGATTTTTGTGCAATTAAGAGACTATCAACAACAAGCAGTAGACGCGGCGGTGACACATTTTACATCAAGCGATGATACCGCAGTATTAGTCCTCCCTACTGGCGCAGGAAAAAGTATTGTCATTGCAGAGCTTGCTCGCATTGCTAATGGCCGAGTTTTAGTGCTGACTCACGTCAAAGAGCTCGTTGCTCAAAACGCTGAAAAAGTCGGTATAATGACCACTGCTGCCAGTATTTATTCCGCTGGTCTTAAACAAAAGTCCACTAAAAATAAAACGGTTGTAGCCAGTATTCAATCTGCCGTCAGAGCACATGAGCAGTTCAATGACCCCTTTTCTTTAGTGATTATCGATGAATGCCATAGGGTCAGCCCCAATGAAACCAGTCAATATCAACAATTATTGACCCATCTTAGGCATCAAAATCCAAAAATAAAGCTGTTAGGGCTTACTGCGACGCCTTATCGATTAGACTTAGGCTGGATTTATCATCACCATTACCATGGTAAAATGGGTAACCCTGATAAACCCGTATTCCAGCAGTGTATTTTTGAACTTCCAATGCGACCTCTCATTAAACGAGGTTATTTAACAGCACCAAAACTGTTCGATGGCTTATCAGTACAATATGACTTTAGTGCTTTAGTGCCCTCCCAAAGTGGTGAATATCAGGAAAAAGAAGTCAATGCCCTACTCAATCATAGCGGGCGAGCAACCACTGCAATTATTAAGCAGATAAGTGAGATAGGAGCAAGCAGGCAGGGAGTCATTATTTTTGCCGCTACTGTTCGCCATGCTGAAGAAATTATGCAGGGATTAAGCAATGAAGCTGCTGCGCTTATTACGGCTAAAACCACCACAGAGGCCAGAGATAACATCATCAGCTCCTTCAAAGCGAGAGAAATTAAGTATCTCGTGAACGTCGCAGTGCTCACCACAGGATTTGATGCGCCTCATGTGGATCTCATTGCAATATTAAGGCCGACAGCATCTGTGAGCCTGTTTCAGCAAATGGTAGGAAGAGGACTTAGGATCTGCGAAGGAAAAAATGAGTGCCTCGTCATCGACTATGCAGCCAATGGCTACGATCTTTACTTTCCCGAAGTCGGCCAACATAAGCCCAATAGTAAAAGCGTCCCGGTTCAAGTCCACTGCCCAGAATGCCATTTCGCCAATATTTTTTGGGGACTGGTTGACGATGATGGCGACATTATCGAGCACTTTGGCAGACGCTGCCAAGCGCTAATTGAACAAAACACGGTAAAGCATCAGTGTGACTTCCGTTTTCGCTCTAAATCTTGCCCTAATTGTGGGGAAGAAAATGATATTGCCGCAAAAATCTGTCACCACTGTAATGCCATGCTAATTGATCCAGATAAACGTCTTAAGGAAGTATTACAACAAAAACATCACCATTTGTTCAAATGCCAAACCATGCTGTTTGTCAAAGAAGGTGAGCGGTTAAGCATTCAATATATTGATCTTGATGGTAATGATTATTGTCGCTATTTTAAGTTTCAGACTGCAGGTCAACGAAAAGCATTCTATGCCATTTTTGTGCTTACTCATACTCGCACACCAGGACTGAAACATCAGCAATACAACAATGTCGATGACGTCATGACTGCAAGAGAAAAATTTAAAATGCCAGATTTACTCTTATTAAAAAAAGGGCAAAAAGGGTGGGATCTCATTGACACTTTTTTTGATTATCGTGGCCGCTATCAAACAGAAAATAAGTTTATTCGATAGGCATATGCAAGATGAGTCTTCTTATGGTATATAGTATTGATAATATCGATCAATTTTTCAGGAGTGACTATGTTTGTCGTAATTTTTGGCCGTCCCGGCTGCCCATACTGTGTCAGAGCAGTTCAACTATCCGAGCAACTTGTTGACGCCCGTGATGACTTTAAATTTAAGTATGTGGATATTCACGCGGAAGGGATCTCAAAAGCAGATCTTGAAAAGACAGTCGGTAAGCCAGTCGAGACAGTACCTCAAATTTTTGTTGATAAAGATCATGTTGGTGGATGTACCGAATTTGAACAGTATGTGAGAGATAACCAGTTATTATCACCCGCGAGTTAATTACTGACACTCGCTGTACCCTATAAAAAAGGAGGCTTAAGCCTCCTTTTTTTATAGGGTATAAATGAATATCCCCTCACCAAAGGTTTACGTTCTGGCTCAAATTCGCTTTACGAAGAGGGCTATCTTGAGTCGTTGAGGATCAAAAGCCTTTACGCCGCAAGCGGCGGGGAATACAACCCGAAGAAATTCAATCACTATATAGCAAGCGGATCGGCGATATAACGGCAAAAAGTAGCGTAGAAGTACAGATCTAAAAAATTATTGCAGAAAAAGCTGAAGTTGTATTATCACCATTAAGATAATATTTGATTTTATATCTTTTTACCACGAGTTTATATGTGGTGGGCCGTGAAGGATTCGAACCTTCGACCAATTGGTTAAAAGCCAACTGCTCTACCAACTGAGCTAACGGCCCTTCTGGTAAATCTTCTGAATTCATTGTATGACTCACATTAACGTCATTCAATCCACTCTCAGATAAGTGGTGGGCCGTGAAGGATTCGAACCTTCGACCAATTGGTTAAAAGCCAACTGCTCTACCAACTGAGCTAACGGCCCTTCTGGTAAATCTTCTGAATTCATTGCATGACTCAATTAACGTCATTTAATCCACTATCAGATAAGTGGTGGGCCGTGAAGGATTCGAACCTTCGACCAATTGGTTAAAAGCCAACTGCTCTACCAACTGAGCTAACGGCCCTTCTGGTAAATCTTCTGAATTTATTGCATGACTCAATTAACGTCATTTAATCCACTCTCAGATAAGTGGTGGGCCGTGAAGGATTCGAACCTTCGACCAATTGGTTAAAAGCCAACTGCTCTACCAACTGAGCTAACGGCCCTTCTGGTAAATCTTCTGAATTCATTGCATGACTCAATTAACGTCATTTAATCCACTCTCAGATAAGTGGTGGGCCGTGAAGGATTCGAACCTTCGACCAATTGGTTAAAAGCCAACTGCTCTACCAACTGAGCTAACGGCCCTTCTGGTAAATCTTCTGAATTCATTGCATGACTCACATTAACGTCATTCAATCCACTCTCAGATAAGTGGTGGGCCGTGAAGGATTCGAACCTTCGACCAATTGGTTAAAAGCCAACTGCTCTACCAACTGAGCTAACGGCCCTTCTGGTAAATCTTCTGAATTCATTGCATGACTCAATTAACGTCATTCAATCCACTCTCAGATAAGTGGTGGGCCGTGAAGGATTCGAACCTTCGACCAATTGGTTAAAAGCCAACTGCTCTACCAACTGAGCTAACGGCCCTTCTGGTAAATCTTCTGAATTCACTGTAAGCTCAACAATCAAATAAGCTTTTAGTCCACTTCAAATGTGGTTTTATCAAATAATTAGCAACATAATCATCAATAATATTATCAATATAAATATTCGATAACATTATACAATGTTTGCCTTAAATAATCACACCACTTTGCATGTTACAGCAAATTGTCATTATTATTTGTAACAATGCAAATTAACACCTCAAGCGACTCTCCGCTCTGAGGGCGCCTATAATACCTTTTTCGTATTGGCATGCAAGTGCATTTTTTGCATTTCTTGTTGTTTGAATGAAAAACAGACTAGGAGTATGTTTTTCGTTTCAAATCAGATTAAAGAGCAGTCAACTTCTGCTGAGCAATTCGAGCAGCTGAACTATTTGCATATTCTTTTAACACTTGTTGATAATAGACTTCTGCAGATGATCGGTTTCCAGCCTTTTCAGCTATCATTCCAAGCTTAACTAAACTGTCTCCACGCTTATTAGATTCTTTGAAATTATCTACCACAGTGTTAAACACTTTTTTAGCTGAAGTAAACTCACCTTTATTGTATAAAAGCTGACCTAGCCAATAATTCGCATTAGCAGAATATGTTGAATTCGGATAGTTTTTAATAAACGCACCAAACGCATATATGGCCTCATCATATTTTTTCTGTTTAAGCACTAAATTAAGGGCTTGCTCGTAACTTGCTGTTTCGCTGAGCGTTGAAGCATGACCCGCTTCTGAAGGTGATGATGAAGCAGCAGAGACTGATGTACGATTGACCGTTAGGTTAGCAATATCATCATACAATTGGCGTTGTCGTTGCAACACCTGATCAAGCTGATAGCTTTGTTGCTCATTGAGTCCACGAAGATCAAGGACCTCTTGCTGCAAAGTATCAAGACGTGACTGCATCTGATATTCAGATTGCTGCTTTGCTTTTACTATCCTTTCTAAACGTGCAACTCTCTCATCGGTTGAACCACCAGTTATATCTGCAACTGGTGCAGGAGCAGCAATGACTGCTCCTATACTGAGAAGAATTGCCGCACTTAATACGGCATTTTTCATCATCACTTTTTACCTACACTTTTTACTTTAAAAATTAGTAAACTAATACTGCTCTACGATTAATCGCAAACCCATCGTCAGTACGAGACATATCGAGCGGTTTTTCTTCACCATAACTGACATTACTGATTTGGCTATGCAATACACCCATACCTTGTAAATATTTCGCTACAGCCTTTGCTCGTCGCTCTCCCAGTGCAATGTTATACTCTGGTGTACCACGTTCATCTGCATGACCTTCAATCATCACATGCACATTTGGGTGCTCAATAAGGTACTCGCCATGGGCTTGTAATACTTCGGCAAAATGTGCGGATACCGAGCTGCGATCAAAATCAAAATAAATGATGTGTTCTTTACGTAATTCTTGATATTTGAGACGTTCCTGCTCTTTTGGTGCCAATACTGATGCAACTCCTCCCGTTTCTACACCGCCTGTCGTCAGATCGCTTTCTGAGCTGGTATTAACACTCGTTGCATCTGTTTCAGAGTCAGACGTCGAGCTACATGCACTCATCGCTAACATAGGTATTGCAACCAACATGGCTTTAAACAGCTTATTGAGATCCATCGTAAAATCCTTAATTTTTTATCAGTAAATATCGTTATAAAAATGGTGACCAAGAGGGTGATTTAATTT
This sequence comes from Shewanella sp. VB17, assembly GCF_013248905.1. Taxonomy (NCBI): domain Bacteria; kingdom Pseudomonadati; phylum Pseudomonadota; class Gammaproteobacteria; order Alteromonadales; family Shewanellaceae; genus Shewanella; species Shewanella sp. VB17. The sequence goes on along the minus strand of NZ_JABRVS010000001.1, from coordinate 2,568,775 downwards.
CCCCTTGAACTGCAGGCAATCGAGCCTTAAATCGTCCATCGGTTGAAACCGCTGCTAACACTTGCTTTCCTTGATAGGTTGTCCCATAGATCACCATACTACCGTTGGGGGCAACACTGGGTGACTCATCAAGACGAGTAGAAGTTAACACCTGCATAAAGCGTGTTTCGAGATCCATTCGTGCAATGTTAAACTTACCTTTCGTTCGATTAACAAATACCATACTCCGCCCATCCGGAGAAATTGACCCCCCTAAATTCCATTCTCCTTCAAATGTCATCCGTTGCACTTTGCCCGATGCTAATGACACCTTGTAAATTTGAGGACGTCCACCTCGCTCAGAGGTGAAAATAAGTGATTTACCATCGGGAAACCATGATGCTTCGGTATCAATAGCATAATGGTTAGTCACACGCTTTAAGGCTTTGGTATCAATATCCACTACATACACTTCTGGCTGACCATCTTTAGAGAGAGTCAGCGCCAATTTTTTACCGTTGGGTGAAAAAACAGGAGAACCATTAATGCCATCAAAACTGGTGATTTTAGCTCTAGACTGGGTGTAAATATCCTGTATAAATATTTCAGATCTCTTATTTTCAAAACTGACATAAGCCAATTTCCGACCATCAGGAGACCAAGAAGGAGACATTAGGGGCTCAGGGGAGCGTAATAACATCTGTTCGTTATAACCATCATAATCAGAAATCATTAAATGATATGGTGAGGCCTCTCCATGCTTCACTACAACATACGCTATTCGCGTTAAAAAAGCACCACGCACGCCTGTTAGTTTTTCGTAAACAATGTCGCTGATCCTATGGCCATATTGACGAAATTGAGCCAAAGAAATCACGGTTTCACGACTATCTATGAGGTATTCACTACTGGATTCGGCACCTGAATGAGATTGCATCTGCCCCTTAACTAAATCAACCAAGTCAAATGTCACCAAATATTGATCACTGCCAAAAGGTTTAATCGAGCCCATAACAACCGCTTCAGCGCCAACCTTTGACCAATCTTTGGCAACAAATTGAGACACAGAATTGATGTTTCTTTGAGGTAGACTCAATTCATCTAACGATTTAAAGGTGCCACTGCGAGTCAGATCAGACATGACCACATCAGAAATTTGCTGTGGAGCTGGCCCTTCTCCTTGCCATACAAAAGGGATCACAGCGATGGGACGTGCTGCGTCAATACCTTCAGTGATCACAATATCTAACGCCGCTCTGGCAGGTACACTTAACACAATAAGCCCAAGAAAGAGCCATTTACCTAACGTCTTCATAGTACCCCTCTAATTAAATTCTGGTTGCACGGTTAAATTAATTTCTTTTAGTTCATTATAAACAGCCGGTTCACTTGATACTGGCAAACGTCCCGCCTTATTCATTGCTGTTTTAATCGCTCGACATACAACAGGATCGCCAGACACAACTTTACTTCCAGTCACAAAACCATCACTGGCTAAGCGAATAAAAATCAGACAACTCTTACCACGCATAGATTCATCAACCACGAGATTTCGCTGAATCGTTGCACGTATCATACTGGTATAACGGTCCACTTCCGTCGTCAGCTGTTTATTACGCGTCTGTGACAATGACGCTTGCTCAGCGGCTAACGCCTCTTGCATCATCTTTTCTTGTAATTGACGTGTTTTTTCATCTGCTTTACGTTTATCAGATGCTTTCTTCGCAGCGACTTCCTCTTGCTTACGTTTGGCTGCAGCCTTTTCAGCGGCCGCTTCAGATGCTTTACGTTCCTGCTCTTTTAGCTTTCTGTCAGCTTCTGCTTGTTGCGCTAACGCCTTAGCTTGTTTTTCTTTTTCTTGAGCTAAATTAGCAGCCTTAGTGGCATTATTAGTTTCAATTTCTTTTAGCTTACGCTGCTGCTCTAATTTGTTAATTTGAGCTTGCTCACGCTTACGTTCCTCTCTCGCTTGCTGCAATTGGTGTGCTAATTTATCCTGCCTAGCTTTCTCTTTGCGCGCAGATTCTCGTTTTTCAGCTTTTAAACGCTCAACATGCTGTGTCACCTTGTTTTGATCAACAACCACTGCTTGGACTGCTGGTGCACTGGCTTGAACATGAGGTTTAGGCTTTTCTGAAAAATCGACACCTATGGCAAGAATCACAATCACACCAATATGAATACTGGCTGAAATCACTAAAGGAAATTTAATATTCACTCTCATTGTCACTGATCACTCCTTTGGCGAATCTGTCATCAAACCAACAGAAGGAACACCTGCACCTTGCAATGTCACCATGAGCTGGATCACCTTTTCATAAGCAATGCTTCTGTCAGCTTTCACCACTACAGGACGCTCAGGCTCTAGCTGTATCATTGCACTAACACGTGTTGCTATCTCTTCAAGATCCAACGTCTCACGAGCGCTTGAACTGCCAACATCGAGAAAATAAGCCCCATCAGCATCGATGGAAGCGACAATCGGAGGTTTACTGTCCGCAGACAGGGCTTCAGATTGAGCTTGAGGGAGGTCAACCTTTACCCCTTGGGTCACAATCGGGGCTGTAACCATAAAGATGATTAACAGCACCAACATCACATCGATATACGGAACTACATTTATCTCAGCAACCGGACGACGGCGTTTACGCTGATAACCCTGCTGCATTATGCCTCTTCCTTTTCGCTATACGCTTGACGATGTAGGATACTAGAGAACTCCTCCATAAAGTTGGCATATAACATCTCAATTTTATCCACCTGCGTTGAAAAGCGGTTATAAGCAATCACAGCTGGAATGGCTGCAAATAGTCCCATCGCCGTTGCAATAAGCGCTTCTGCGATCCCTGGCGCCACCATGGCTAACGTGGCATTTTCAACGGCACCCAATGCAATAAATGAATTCATGATCCCCCACACAGTACCAAACAAACCAATATAGGGACTGGTTGAGCCTATCGTTGCCAACAAAGGCAGATGGGTTTCCAGTTTATCCATCTCTCTTGAAAGCGAGACTCTCATCGCCCTATAGCTGCCATCCATCACAGCATCTGGAACCTTATTATTTAACTTTCTTAATCTAGCGTACTCTTTAAAACCAGAATGAAATAACGTCTCTAAACCCGTATTGGTTTCTTGCCTAACTGAGAGCTCTTTATACAATTTATTAAGATCGACCCCAGACCAAAATTTATCTTCGAATTTCAGCGAGCTCTTCCTGACCGTATTCAGCAATTGACGACGCTGAATAATAACCGCCCATGACATGATAGAGAGGCTAAGTAACGTCAGCATAACCAACTTAACTAAAACACTTGCCTGTAAAAACAATCCAATAATTGAAATTTCAGCTTCCACTTTTTAACTCCTGAACAATATTTTGAGGAATGGCCCTAGGTTTCATTCGTGTCAAGGTAATACAAGCAACGACTATCTTGCCTTCACAATACACGACACCTTGGTGATCAACTAAGCGTTGCTGAAATGTCAGCGACGCCTTTTTCATTTCTATGACAAGCGTTTCAACTAAAAGGTTCTGCTCAAAACGAGCTGCACGACAAAAATCAAGCTCGGCCCTTGTTACCACAAACGCAATATCCTCAGCTAATAACTGCGTTTGATTAACCCCAATAGCCCTTAGGCATTCAGTACGGGCACGCTCAAAAAATTTAAGATAATTTGCATGATACACAACGCCACCGGCATCGGTATCTTCATAATAAATAGAAATAGGCCAACGAAACATAGAACTCTGGTGCCATACATTACGATAAAAGAGGCCTACTATACCTAGAGACCATGCAATTGTGAATGCTTCACAGCACCATGAAGAAGCTAATTAACATAAATATTTGTTCATGTCGAATAGACTCTCCCTCCCCTCTTCGCAAAAAAGATCGACTCTGCTTGTTATAGGGCCATAGTCCACTTAACAGCCTTTGTTGAATCACTCGTTACTTCACTAAAAGTGACATCATCTCACACTCGTTTTATTGTTATCCATATGCATTACTCTTGACCTAGATATACCATCAAACAATAAAGAGACTAGAGAGATGAATAAGATAGCAGCGCTTCCCCAGTGTCTCGACCCAAATTAAATCGAGCCATACAGATGCCAACACAATGTAAACCCATTGGATAAATGATTATTTTATCTATAAAAAGTGGCCGAAAAGTAGTAACGTAAATTAACGAGTATTCTTCTCAAGCCAGTAAGAAATATGTTGGTGCAAAAATAATAAAGTGCTGTGATCACGCTTTTTACGCTAATGAATAAATCTTTTTTTGATGAGTAAAAAGTGTGCCCCAATTACGCTAATTTTTACCTGTACACGTACGATAATTATCTTGCGTACAGTAAGTTAATGGGGTCATGATCTGTTTTTCATATTTTTGCTTATTGACAATTTTATATAAGGTAAAAATGGCTTGTTTACCCATTTCAAAAGGGTTTTGCCCTATATTGGCATGCGCAAGATGCTCTTGTAAATATTGCCGTTGTATTTTAGCTGAATCACCAATAATAACAACAATATCCTTTCTCTCAATATCCAATTTATAAGGCTCAACGATGTCACGATAACCCTCAATAAACTGAGGCCAGCCACCGACAGCCACAAATGAGTCGATTTTCTGATCCTGATATAAGTTAAGTACCGTTTTTAAATCTTCCAATGCTTTATCAAACTGACCAAAGTTATATAAAGGTTGACTGATCTCAGTCCAACCATTATCTCCATTTAATCGTTCACCCGGTGCTGTAGAATATAATTTACCAGAAAGGGCAGAGCGTACTCCCATTACTCGCAAGTTAAGATTCGGAGAGTCCGGACGTCCGCTCTGTATCGCCAATACACCGCCATTAGGACGATATAATGTTAACTGCTCACCCAGCGCTTTACCGAGTTCAAAGTCATCAGATCCTATATATGATAATCGTAAGTGTTGATATTTTTTTAAGGTTTGTGGATCAAAATCAGCATCATAGGTGATAACAGGGATCTGGTGTTCGATTGCTTTCTTAATGCTATGGCTGGCCAAAAACTCAGATTGGGATATCGCAACTGCAATCCCATCGACACCAGTATCGATTAAGTCAGAAATGATTTTATCTTGAGCTCTAACATCAATGTTAGCGCTCCCTTGAAATATGCACTCCACATTACCCAACTTTTTTGCAGCAAATTTACACCCTTCACCACTGGCAATAAAAAATGGATTGTTCGTTTCTTTAGGGATCAGAGCAAACCTAAGGTTATCAGCCCTTGTCATCAAGGGAGTACTTAACAGTAAACAATAGAATAATAAGTAAAAATTATACTGCATAATGTTAACCTCTAATATTTATAAACGGTAAAGCAGTGCCTATAAATAAGTATATACCCAAACAACTTCAAGGCGTAGCTTTCAACATACCAAGCACTGTCACTTAACCGTTGAGTAAGCTGTTTGCTATTTTCCAATAAGAGAGGATAAATAAGGTCTACAAACTGGCATTCACGCTGACGCATTTCATTGGCATACAACAGCTAATAAAAATACTCCAGCATTAAAGTGGAAACCTATTATGGTTATTTAACATCGGTAAGAACTAAGGATTAAACAATACAAGTTAACAAGTACATCCGTCATTTTCTACACCTTAAATACAATATAAATGTAGCCATCTAAGTAAAAAAACCTTAACCATGTTTATTATATTTAGTAGCTAGTTAACACCATGAAATTAATGTTAAGATAAAGAACTTTATGTGTTAATTTAAATTGTTGTGGAGTTTTAATGGATATATATCAGCAGTCACTTTCATTTCTTGGTGTGGATATTAAATTTAATGAATACGGCATATTCAGCTGTGAGCTTCGATCTGATAAAGAAAATGAAGACGATGGTATTTTACTTACCGCAATTAAAAACACATTAAATTTAACCCTTTCGGTTTCCATTTCTAACCATAAAGAACTGCCCAATCCTATGCCTGACACATTATTTTTAGTGTTTGCAGATCAATCTTTAGCCCCTGTTTATGGCGGTATGGGATTAGGGGTATTACCAGACAGTCGCCGTTTAGTGGCTTATCAAACCCTTTCTCTTGATAAAGCATTAGACGGAGCCGTACAGCGCATGGTTGAAGAATTAACGACTGAAATTGAGCAATGGAATGAGATGATTGATAAAGTGAACCACACACAAGATACCTCGTCTCATTCAACATACCATCATTTTTTAAAAGTATAGGGCATCCATCATGACAACCATTAATTTATCACATTCATCACATGCCAATTTATCAGTCCATGATATAAAAAAAATAAAAGAGGCAAATGATGGTGATATTGTTCAATTCAAAACCAATATCCTTGATATGACCAAGACCTACACAGTATCAAAAAGCAACGATGGAAATGTCTTGTTAAAATATCAAACTGGATGTCACTCATCGATAAAACGAGATCAAATTCAACGTGATATGAATGTGCAGCTATCCACTCCAAAATCCATGACAAAAGTCAGCGTGTTGACATTGAATGCCGCCAACAAAACATTAAATAAATGTTACGTAGAAAAACTCACCGTTCAATTAAAAGATAAAAATGCTGATGTGGTGATTATCGCAGAGCAAGAATCAAAACACTCTATATTTAAAAATGAAAATTTAGCCGAACGTATAGCGAAACGTCTTGATATGGATGTCATTGACAAGAATGAATTTAGAGTCATGACAAAAAAACACCCGAAACACTTACTGAATATATCACGCACTGGTTTAACCATGCTTGCAAAGCCTGATGTCAATATTAAAGTCACTGATCACGATAAATTTCAAGAAGGTGGAACTATTTTTAAAAATAAAGGTGGAGTAACCACTACAGTTGAAATTGATAATATGAAACTTCGTGCAGTAGGTGTGCATCTTGATTCAAATAGTGAAGCAAAGCGAAACGGAGAAATTAAAGCATTATTAAAAAACACCAAAAATGACACAGAATTATTAGTGGCAGGTGATCATAATTACCGTTATAAAAATGGGGTTGACCCACTAAGTTCAAATCAGACAATTTACAAAGATTATGACGTCCACTTTAGTTCCCTAGGTGACAATGTGACTTATAAAAAACTGAATGAAGATGGCAGTATTAAAAAAAGCCCCCATCGAGAACATTATGATATAGGGCAACTGGACAATATTGGAATATCAAATAAATCAGGCCGTATATCAAAAGTTATCAGCAATGTGCTAACCCATATTCATGCCAGTGATCATAAACCGGTCATATCCACCTTTGATATTCGTGGTCAAGGCACCCAAGAAGAAGGTATGATCACACCCAGCTCAAAATAGTCATCATTATTTAATTACCGATTAAAATGAACTCAAGCATAGCGATCACCTCTTTACCATGAGATAATCACTATGCATTAATAGCAATGTATAATAACAGAAATATGCTAATAAACTTGGCGTAAAATTAACTTTAAACCATTAATTATAAAGCTATACAAAATGTGTTATACACATTTCCTTTAATTAATATATTCAATCATATGAATAAGTGAGAGAATATTCTGTTCCTTTCAACGTTAATTGACTGTTATTAATACTGACAGAACTCCAATCTGAAAGTACGCTTGATACAATTCTCTCAATATTCATATCTCGACATGCCATTTGTGTCATTCCCATCCGTAACACACGCAGACGATTGTTTTTCAGTTCTGATTGACCAAAGAATTGATTGCAGCCTGCATTACCACTTATACCAGCATCATGGTTAATTTCTAATGTCGCTGTTGAAGATACCGCTTCGCCATCAATTTCTATCAGTTTCCATTCATGGTTTTGAACCATATCAAGCGTTACTCGTGTACCGTAAGGATCAACAATTAAGTTTGATAGTGGAAGTGAGTGATAAAATAACTCTGAGTTCGGAAATGGATGATCTATGTATAAATCAAGATCTAATTCAAAGTCACGGACAATAAGTGCACGACAATCCATTCTTTGTCCTGATACTATTTGTAATGCATACCCATCTGAATTAGACACGACTTTCGCTGAATACTCGCTAAAATCATTTCTGCAATTAATAGTGCTACCATGAAAGATACTACCAACAATAGTAGGTTCTTGTGTCAGTGTAATGGCATATTCTGTTGATACTTCACTCGGCAATACAATAGCATCATTTGCAAAACTGGCTGAAGAAAACAATGCTGCCAAGCCTAAACTTAATACTTTAATACTACTATCCATTTTCATACTTTATATCCACGTTAATTATGGGATCATTCCCACGCGGTAATCTATATGATTAAAACTAAATGTCACACATTTTAATAACGTTTAACTAAAAAATTAAACCTTTAACCTACATTAAGAATGCATGTGTATATTTTAAAATCACCTCTTTCTTATTGTCCATGTCGTTTGTCGTCGTCAATCAACTATAATTACTCATCACGGTCCAGATCTATTGCTAATCCCTTATCCAAATATAGAGAGACTCCTTCTTAAGTGATCAGTTAAGGATCAGAAAAAATCACAAATAAAGTTTACATAAAAATCTACTACAGTGATTCATTGGGTTCATTATTTACACTTTTACCTAACCGATTAAGTTAACAAAAAGGATGTAAAAATAAGCAACTCTGTACTATAAAAGCAATAAATATGTACTAAAAAACAAATAAAAGCAGCACTTAAGTATTAATTACGTGTTTATATTTATAGTTAAGTGACAAAAACTTGATCTGAATCAATAATTTATGAGATTTTTGCTTTTTAAGCATTCAGCATAAACGTAAAAAATACACTTAAAAACATAATGAAACCTTTTGTTAACGTATGAATATTAAACAACAATGTCATTATTGGTATCTTTAAGTCCAAATAATAAAAGTCAAATAATAAAAGTCAAATAGGAATAAATCACAATGAAAAAATCAACATCTATGGCAATTGCAGCTTTGTTTTCTGTCTGTTTTTCTAATGCAAATGCGGCTGAGACTTATGTATATTGCGCTGAAGCTGATGGTAGTTGGGATTGGCTAATCGATAGTTCACAGGACTATGTTAACGTTGAAGGTGTATGGGGAAGAGAACCAGTACCAAACCTAGCCGGTAGCTATTTTAATTATTTTAGAATATCTGAAGCAGCTTATCACTCATTAAGCCATCAATGTGGTGAAGGGAAAAATGCACAACCTGGTGGTCACAATTCTTCTTATTGGGAAGTATTTAAAGTTTCTAGAAACAATGGAGAAGATTATCTTGCTAGTGGTAACAAAACTATCTTAGGTTCTTATGCTAACCATTACTTTAGATCATTATGAGTATTAAACAATACGCCATATTTATTCCGTTATGATGTATCAACTTCAATACGATAATTTCAATTAAAGTAAGAAAGTAACGATGATAGATGATCTGTTACATCATTGTCATCGCTTTTAATCTTAATAAATATAAATCAATACTTACCTATTTTCAAGATCACTAATACGAGTTTCCAACGCCTTAATCGCTTCTAATAATGTAGGGATCATTGCACGATAATCTACCATTAAATAACCTGATCCACTGTCGGTCATTACCATTTCTGGATACACCAACTGTAAATCTTGCGCGATAAAACCGAATTCTGTTTTGCCGGATGCTTTCATTTCATATTTAACACCCTGTATCTGTTTTATACTTAACATTGGGTGCTCAATATTACGAATGTTTGTCTTTAGTGCTTTATCACTACGCCATGGATCGAAATCGCCAGGACAGTTAATTTTACATTCATCATCATTTGGTTCATCGGCAATAACGGGCACAGAAAACATGGTTAAAAAACAAAAACCAAGCATGGTGATTTTTTTTATTGTCATAACAAAAATCCTATATATTATATTTCTACTACCCATAAGTAGTATTAAAAATCATCAGATAATATATGCTAAAAAATTAAACACATATAAAAATAGATCACTTACATCATAAAATTATAAACGAAATGCTGTCGGAAGATTTATACGACTAAAAATACTTTTGTGGCCATCAGCAATAACACTCCCATCAGAAAATATTATATTAAATACCTCCCAATGTGACGAATATCGATCAGCTGGTTGGGCTACATAACCTCTAGGACATTGTGAACTAAGTAATGTATATTTTGCTATTGAAATGCTAAAGTAATCAAAGTAAGCCCCATCAGAGTATATGTGCTTCCCCCATGACCCTTCCATTAATACATAATGGCCAGCGCTATCAAGGAGCCAATCCCAGTCACTTCCATCAGGCACAGCACAATATACATTTGTCATAACAGCATGTACTACAGGTATATTTAGCATCATGTAAAGAAAAATACATGATAAATATTTTTTGACCATTTAACGACAACTATATTAAACAATTTTATATTTACAATGTTAAACAAAAGACTGACATAGATCAAGGTAATGTTAATTAGTATTACGAGTAAATACTAAATGAAATAGCGATAAATCAAGACTGCTTTGGTTTTTATTCGAGATCATATCAAGTGCACATGTGTATTTGATCAAAAGATAGGGCTAGATTTTTTTAACGGTTCCATATCTTACCCATGTTTGAGTAAAATATGGACCCAAAAATAATTTATTGCTTAACTATTGATGGAATGCTGTGACTGGTATCTGCCGCAACATCAAATAATACCTTTTTTTTATTCCCTGTAACAGAGACATTATCCCCAGACAACACGACTGCCTTGTGTTGTTTGTTCCAAGCTTGAGTCAATAATGTACGCTTAATAAGTAACGCTTTTAACTGATTATTCAACTGGGTTAATTCAAATTTGGCTCGCCCGAGTTCTTGATCGGCTAACAGATCATCAATATAGTAAGCCCTGCCTAATATTGGCGTTAAGCTACTGGCATATTCTGCAAGATCAGATGAAAGCCCTTGTACCTTACGCCTATTTTTAGGTAACTGAACTGCAAGTTGGCTCAGGTTCGCCATCTTGGTTCTCGCCACTGAAAAACGTCGATAATGTTTATCCAAGTCCACGAGCAACATCACTTGTTCTGGATAAACTGAAATCAAGGGTTCTTGTAACGGCAGATTAAATAATTTATCAATCAGTTGTGCCACAGATAAAGGTGGAACGACCACAACCTCTGGTGCTTGATAAAGCCAACTCGGTGCTTTAGCAATGATTTTCTCATGGTAAATAACACTGAGATAACTGCTCAATACACTGCACATTAACAGTGTCGACAACATCATCAACACCGGCCACTTGGTTGACTTGTTAACTTGAGGCGGTGAGTCAGTACGTGGTGTGATCGTGCTATTTAGCCCCTTAGATTTATTGCTGTCGATCAAATCGATTTTTTCAAAAATCAGGTAACCTAGTACATCCAAGTTAGGCACATGCTGTGGCTGTTTCTGCTTTAATAATTCAAACAATTGCTGACAGGCATATTCACAGCGATACCATTCTCTTACATTTGCTGGCGTAGCTGCCATTTGTTTAAGCTCTGGGGTGATCTTCGTCACCGCCCAGTTAATCGTTTCGGCCACTTTTTCACAGGGAAGCTGAACAAGTTCTGCCGAATAAGACACAATAGACAGCATAAGCTCAAGGCCAGATGCGAGACCACTTACCCCTTGCGTCTTGCAAGCTGCGCTAATATAGTAGGCTGAAGTGAGTAAATCCGCACCTACAGAGCAGATTAATTGTTCAGCTAATTGATGTACCTTCTCCCAATCTGTCCCACCGCTCAACGGATTATTACGTCGGTTGATTTCGGCTCGCATTTGTTGATAAATCGCATTGTTTCTCAACTCAGTGAGATCTGAAGCTAAGATAAAACGTTGCACTTTATAGGTATTGTTTTGCATTAAAAAATCACCACTAGACAAAATGCTGCCTTGTTACACTGACTCAGTATTAAAAAACAGGGTTGCCCCTGCTGTTATTAGCGCAAGACTGGTTGATTGATTTATCTATCACGTTATGACTTGATGTGGTGGGATCCATACACCACATCAACGTCACTTTATAAAAACCATCAACAAGCATTGCACAACATAGGTTGGTTGTTCAATCAACCTTAGTACAAGGTTTTAGGGATTTTAAAACCACTGAGTAACTTAGTCGTGAACGGATTCACATTGTCACGAGTACGTAAACGGTAAGTCACATCGCCTTTATCCACCTCAAACTGATAGTCGACACTGGTTGAGCTACTGCCAGACATTTTTGCACTGTCAAGTAAGCGGAAGAATGCCCAAGGCCCTTCAAACTCAACAGAACGCGGTGAAGCCTCTGTCTCCGTTGGTACTAAGGTCAGCTTACTAAGCGCTGATTTTCTTAGTGTGTTAGGCCAAATCAAATTAATTCCGCGTTGCGGGCCATGCGTATATTCGACAAACTGCCCATCGATATTCATGACACTTCTGCGTTTATTGGCACTCATTTTAAGTGCTTCAAGTGAGAACTCAACATCCAGATTGCCTTTAGGGTTAAAGAAGGCTTGCTGGATTTGCTTAGCTTGCTTTAATGATGCCAATACTTCATTGCGCACCAAATTCGAGTTACCTTGACTAAATTGATTAAGTGCATCAAAGTTTTCTTCAAGAAACATCTTCATTTGATCGTTATAAAAAGTATTCAAGGTTCCTTCTGGACCAAAGAAGCGTTGAAAGTCATCAATAGAAACCTGTTTAGTCGATGCTGGATTAAACGGGTAACGTGATGCAAGATTTTGTTGATATTCTTGAAAAACTTCATTGTACCAACGTACTTCTAAATGCTTAATCGCGCTTTGCAGGATCACTTTCCAACTCTCGCTGGCCATTTTCCCCACCATGGTGTCCATAGGCTTAGGTAAGCTGGCAGAGATCCGCGCTAGCGCATAGATAGGATCGGTATCACTGAGTGTCAATCTATCCTGCGCTGCCTTAAGCGCCGCTTTACCCACATCCGGTGCATCTTGTATCGATTTCAAATAGCCATGTAAACGTCCAATAGAATCCATGACCTCATCAAGATAAACAGGTTGGTTACCATCGGTTTTCTGTAGTTGATTAAGCCCAGTAAAGTCAGCATCGATTTTTGCCGCAATTTGATACTGCGGTGAATCCAATATGGCCTTTTGTGCACTGAGATCATCAGGCATTGAGGGAAACAACTCAGTATTTTTAGTCAAGCTGTCTAAAATTCGATTAATCGGACGATTACTGATCGCAAAATTATCGATCACTAAGACACCATGATTGATATCATTAAAATCCTGCAATTCGAAACCATTTAATGCCTTACGCCATGATGATTTATAGTCAAGAATATATTGGTTAATGATCTTATTTCTAAGCGCAACTTTATCAGCTTGACTAAAATCAGTCGATTCTGATTGACCCAATACCCAACTGTCTATCAAGGCTAAGTCAGCAATTGAATCCGATTTTGGAATGAAATAACGCTCAAAACCTTGCTTACTTAATAAACGGGGAATTTTCATCGGATCCAGTGTTGCTTTGCCTGCATCTCTTTGTGCGAACACCAATTCATAAGCTGGCCCAGTGGCCAATTTTAAATCCAAAGATGTACCAAGAGCAGAACTTGCAGACTGCTTTAACTGGCGATACACTCGCTGCTCTATGGGCAACGAACTTAACTCTTGCTGCGTTTGAGCAATCAAACTGTCATAAGGTTTAAGCTTAGCTTCAGCCTCAAATGCCCCTGCATCGCGCAATGATTGCAGATCGGTATGCAGTAATGCATAGTCAAGATGCTCCATCAGTTGAGTCTGGAGTATTCGGTCACCTTCATAAGACTTTTGCCAAACTTGCGTAAAGTATGACTTAACAAAATCATCATGACGTCCACTTTTATCCACCATCATGCGGAACACCCGCAGCATGGCTAACTTTTCATTACTCTTATTGGGCGCTCTGGACATGTCTGTCGCAACTTGCTTCAATAAAGCAGGTAAATAGCGATATGACAATAACTTCAAATATGTCTCTTCTACTTTTGGCCCAATGGTATGACCTTGATAAAGACCAAAATCAGAAATGAATTTAGGTTTATCGCGGAAAAAACCAAATTCAAGCGTGGCCGTACGTATGGTGTTTAAAGGCGGAATAATGCTTTTACCCAACACATCAAAGCTAGACACTTCATTAAGTTCATTAAACGCTGTCACTTTATTAAGCACAGCATCGGCTTGATGGCTATTAAGCAGGTAATATCTGTGCCAAGTGCCGACTAACAAAACTGATGCTATCGAACAGGCCACAAAAGAGAGCATCATTAGACGCCGCTTTTGCTTGGCCACTTTGAAATTATCCGATGCGAGGCCGGCTTCAGGGTAAATAATTTTATGAAATAAAGTATGGATAAAGTAAGGTGTAGAATTATCTGACTTTTGAGCACTATTAATTGACTCTCTCAAACCATACCGACGTGAAGCACTGTCAACATAAGCATTGGTTGGCACACCTTGTTGATACACCGAGGAAAAATAAACTCCTCTGACTAAAGCCGAGGTAGAAAATTGATCACTGGCTAATGCATCACCTAAAAACTCCTGCAACACTTGATGTGATCCCGCTATCTGGCGAGTAAAACTGTAGATCGCAGTGCGCTCTTCTTTATCACGGCACTGCAATAATGCTCGAGGAAGTTGGGCATTAATACGTTCAATAAAGCCACGGTAATCAGCATCAAATTCCGCTAACCAACTGTCAAGATCGTTGACAGAATTTAACGAAAAGGTGAAGCCCATGATCTCATCACGCTGTGCTTGCGTATAGTGACGAAAAAAAGGTTCAAAACCGAGTAAAAGATCCAGCTTAGTTAAGGTGATATACACAGGGAGTCGGGTCGATAAGGTTTCCATCAATTCACGTAGGCGAGCACGCAGCAGCTGTGCGTAAGCCTTGCGTTCTGAGGTAGCAGAACTAATCATACTAGCCATATCGAGCGCAAGTACCACGCCGTTTAACGGACGACGGCTACGGGTATTCTCAAGCCATCCAACAAAATGCGTCCATAGGCGTCTTGCCATCTCGCCTTCATTGGTACCTTCAACTGTCTTCTGAGTTAATAACTCACCATCAGGATCAATTAACACCGCATCGTCACTTATCCACCAATCAAACGAATAAGGATTTTCAGTTTTTTTACCTGAAGCGCGCATCACCGAAGAAAAGACAAATTTTTGTCCTGAACGATTAATCAGACTGGTTTTTCCAGCGTTTTCTACACCTAATACTAGATACCAAGGTAAAGCATATAAATAATTTCGAGTATTTAAGCTGTCTTTTAATCCCGACATAACGTCATTAAGTTCCACTTCTTGACGTTCAACGAGTCCTTTAATGGGATCTTCTTTCAATTGCTGAGATTGCTCATTCTCCAAATTGTAATGTTTCAGTTTTCGCCACTGAAGCCAGCCCCAGAAAGTAAAACATGACAATGAGAAAATAGTGCTGGTAATCGCTCTTGCCATCACACTCGTAAGAGGCTGCTGTTCATCAACGACAAGCCAAGGGCCTGCCCACCAGATCCCGACGTTAATCAACACAAAAATAGCCACAATTAAAATCGGCATTGCCGATTTTATCTCCGGTAGTATCTTCATAAATAAATAATTGAGCTTAGACCACATATTGTTATTCCCTGACTTAATCAAAATTGGCTTTTTGTTTTAAACGAGCCATGAGCGTAGGCTCCCAGTCAGCTAAGACTGTTTGATTTGCCTGCTCGTATAGTACTTGATAATCGACACTCGCCATTGCTGACAATTGATGATTTTGCTTTAAATCTGCACCCAGTAAGCGCAAATAAAAAGCATCCCTTGGCTCAGATGCTTGCTGCAAATGCTCATTTAAACTGGCAAATGCCACTGATAACCCACCAGACTCAGCCAGTTCAGTTACCTCTGCACGCTGTTGTTCTACTCCCTGTCCATTGCAATCAAAACTGTTACCGCCATAACCTTCATCTAACCAACTTCGTGTTTCTGCATTAGCAAATGCCATACCGCCTTTAAATGACATCATGAGTAATTTAGGCAGTCGTACCACAAAAGCTGCCGTATCTTCATGGATCGCTTTCGCCCATTCCAGTTGCCCCAATGCTGAGGCGATTTGCGCACTTAAATAATGGCCATCAAGCCAAAATGGGCTCAGGGTCAAACTCTGTTCAATCCGCCTAAGCAATGCCATATCGGCGCCTCTTTCTAGCTGAGTCTTATATTCATTGATCCTATCTGTCGCTATTGGCATCAGGCTCGTCTCTCCTGCTGCGTTGGCATTCACTGGCACACCAGAAATAGCAAACCAAGTCGCAAAGCGGCGGATCCTAAGACTTAGTCCTATACCTGTTTCAAATTCTGAAATAAAATCAGCAACTTTGAGTAAAGTTTGTTTAGTTGCTTTATCATTAGTTGAATCGATTTCTAACTTAGGGGCACTCGTTGGTGGTGAGTGTTGAGCGACCTCACCTGAACTGCCCTGTACACTTCCATGAGAAACCGCAGGTGCACTTTGTTCATTGCGATCAAATTGACGGGTTAAGCGCGTTTGCAGCTGCGCTAAATCATCGGTGGGTAACTCCAATTTATCAGCCGTCTCAAACAAACTCGCCAAACGTGACAGTAAGAGAGATTGGCTGTCGGGATCACAAAATTGCGTGTCGACACTCTCTCCCACTTTAATGCTTCTTTGCATTATTTGACTAAAGTACTTACGCCTAGGTAAGACGCCACGCGCACCCGGTGCTGGGAAACATGTTTCCCAAAAAGACTGCATAAATGCATCTAAAATGCCCAATGATAAGCTAAACCTTTCAATGCTGGCTTGATATTGCACGCACTGCATTAAATAAGTGATCAATTTGAGATCTTTACTGCGTGTGCCTAATAAGGTCACAATGGCGGTTTCAACCTCCCCCCATTGCACTTCAGCATGAGAAAGCGATCCTACTTTCATTAATTGGCTTTCAACAAAATCAAAAAGTGGATCATCATGCAGTCTCTCTCCAACGGGACTCTCTCCCGCTATCGGCGCAGTGATCTTTTTAAGGTATTCATGTGTCATCTTCTTCACCAACCACAAATGTTACGAAGAGGTTTAAGCGCTTGCTTTAATCCTTGAGCATCAAACTGTAAATCATTAAATTGCGCTTGATCTGAATGCAAAGTAAAGCTCTCACCTGCCAACATTTCTTTCATACGTTTAATCGAAGGAACACCTCGTCCAGAGCGAAATACAAATCCTGTATCATCACTTATCCAACGTTGACCTGCTGTTAGCGATTTATTAATCGCCACTAACACTGAGCCTTTGTCAACGTAATCAGCTAATATCAGCTCTACTCTGCTTATCCCATCAATACAACTCAGCATTAAAATAGGTCGGGGAGGTAGCGCGCCTATCGCTGACGCCGTCAGCCATACATTGTCAGGATTATTCTTTTCTTGTCCTAGCAAGAAATGGGTTTCGCTTGTCCTGCGCGCTTCATTAGCCAGCGCTCTAGTTTGTTCTACCGCATGTCCTTGCACCTCGACCTTCGAAGGTGTGAATAAGGGGGTTGAAAACACCCGGTCGAAGCAATAAAGCCGTTCAAGCTTACTCGTGATTGTCACACACGAGTGAGCATCATCAAGTGTCTGGGCCTGTGCATAACACATGGATGCGGACAGCAGCAATCCAGACAGGATTAATCCCTTACCCTGTAACATTATTCATTTATCTCCAACTTTAAACATTTATGAGAAAACGTTCGTTTAGGTAGGCCTAAACTCATGGCAGCTTTAGTACGGTCGCCTTTAAACCTATGGATCCGAGTACGGATAATATTGCGCTCAAATTGTGCGACAGCCTCTTTGAGATCACCAATATTGGCATATTCATTGTCTTTTAATTCATCAATTTCTATTTGAGACTCAGCAAAGGAAGGAAGTGCCGTGATATCAATTTCACCATTATGGGAAGTTAATGCACAGGCATATTCGACCATATTCCTCAATTCACGCACATTACCAGGGTAACCATACTCACCTAATTTTGATAAGGTTTCATAACGTATACCTGCTATATGAGTGTGATGTTGACGATTAAAACGACGAATAAAGTGGTGTGTTAAAATAGGCACATCACCCAAACGTTCGCTGAGTCTTGGAACGGTGATCGGAAATTGACATAAACGATAATATAAATCTCGTCTAAACTCGCCCGCGTCCACTTTCTCTTTTAACTTCACGTGTGTGGCGGCTACTAAGCGAAAATCAGAATGCATTTCTGTACTCGCCCCTAGCGCTCGAAAATCTCCAGACTCTAATACTCTCAGTAACTTAGACTGTAACGCCAATGGCATATCACCAATTTCATCAAGAAAAAGCGTGCCTTTATCCGCTTGAGCAATCAAACCAATCTTATTGCTGGCCGCACCAGAAAACGCCCCTTTTGTATAACCAAAGAGTTCTGACTCAAGTAAATTTTCAGGAATCGCCGCACAGTTTATCGCGACAAAAGGCGCTTGATGGCGAGCCGAATAATGATGCACTGCTTTAGCCACTAATTCTTTACCTGTCCCCGTTTCGCCTTGCACCATGACAGATAATAAAGTATTGGCGCCACGTAGTACCTCTTGCCGGAGATTTAGCATCACACCTGAGTCTCCCACCAACTCTTCAGATAAACGCGCAAGATCCTCTTTTAACATGATTTTGCCTTTGATTTCAGCAATTGAGTCTGTTAATCGGCAAGCTTGGCCAGTCTGATCTGCCACCGTATTTAATAACTGCCAGTGGCGCGTAAACACTCCACAATATTGCTGCCAGTCCTGCCGCTTAAGTAGATTAATCGTTGAAGTAAAAGTGAAACACACTAAACCTAACATCTGCTGATTTTGTTTCAAAGGATATAAGAGTAAACTCATCTCTTTAGGGATCCCTGAGACAAATGCCTTAAACTCACTGTTATCACGCCAGTAAGCCAAGCTGTAATAATCCAACACCATAGGTTTTCCGGCATGCAATACATGGGCAAATGGATGCTGGAAGTCACTGACATTCCAGCTTGTTCGATCATTAATGTGCAACAAACCTGTGGATTGAAAAGCAGACGTAACAAGCTGACGACCATCAACAGACAGTGTTAAAAAAAGCGAGTTCGTTAACTCTAGCTCTTCTTGTAACGTCTGCATAAATTGATCAATCACATCATTGACTTGATCACATGCAATCAAATTTGATGTTTGTTGTAACCACTGCCCCGTGCTCACTAACAGACCTCTCCAACAAACTCACCGTCAATACAGCCCAGTTTGATACTGAATACAGGCTCCTTATTAGCCAATTTATTAAGCAATGCTAAGGCGATAGGAGGTAACATTTGCCCGTCAATGATCGCTTCTAACATACGAGCCCCATTTTCAGTGCGTGTTGTACGTCGGATAATTTCATCAGTAAGCGCTTCAGAACAGAAAACGTCCGCCTTGTATCGTAATGCAAGTCGCGATGTTAGCGCCGTTAATTTGGCCTCGATAATTTGCCGTAATACGGCTTCTCCAAGCGGCAAATAAGGCACAACTTCCATACGCGCCAACAGAGCAGGTTTAAAGAAACTGGCCAATTCTGGGTACAATTGTGTTTCGATAAGCTCTGGCGTCTCAGCGTTATCGACGATGGTTTGATAGCCAAGATTAGAGGTTAAGAAAAACAAAATATTCTGGCAATCAATTAAACGGCCTTCTCCATCAGCCAACTCACCTTTATCAAACGCTTGGTAAAACAGATTCAATACATCTGGATGCGCTTTTTCAACTTCATCGAGTAACACAATTGAATAAGGCATTTTACGAATGGATTCGGTTAATACTCCGCCTTCTCCATAGCCCACATAACCTGGAGGCGAGCCAATCAAACGTGATACTGTGTGTTTCTCTTGGTATTCTGACATATTGATGGTCGTCAGGAACTGCTTACCACCATAGAGTTGCTCCGCAATTTGGATCACTGTCTCAGTTTTTCCGACACCACTGGGACCAACAAGTAAAAATGCTCCTTTAGGGCGCCCTGCTTTACGTAAGTCTGCTCGTGCAGTCAACATATTCTTATGTAGACGTGAAATGGCAATATCTTGACCTTTAAGTGATTCACCCAACAATTGTGGTAAATGGGTAATTTTATGTAACTCATCACTGTTCATCTGCTCAACGGGCACACCGGTCCAATCAGCTATCACAGAAGCAATTTGCTGTTCATCAACCTGAGGAATGATTAACGTGTTATCCACACTTATCTCTGCCAGTGATAACTCCATGGACTGTAATTCATGACGCAATGCCTCAAGATCTCTGTCAATATCATCATCGGCTAAAATCTCGCTACGACAGGCGATAATCTTATGAACAATGGTTTGTTGCTGTTGCCACAAAGACTCGAGTGTTTGATACTCTTGTGAAGCATTGCTTGTGATCTCTTCAAGCTCAGCTAAATACTCAGTATCGACCGTTTGACCTATCGCCGTTTGCCTTAGCAATAGGGACATCTCAACCTCTGTTTGATGGATCACTCCCTCAAGTTCAGATAGCCTTCTTGGCGGTGAAGTAAGGTTAATGGCAATACGCGCACAAGCAGTATCTAACACATCAATGGCTTTGTCTGGCAATTGACGACCTGACAAGTAACGATTCGACAGATGCGCTGCCGCTTTTAACGCACAATCTTGGATCAAAACCTGATGCGCAGACTCATACACACTGTGTAATCCACGCAGGATAGTGACCGCTTGTTCTGCTGTCGGTTCGTCAAGCTTGACGAGTTGAAAACGTCGAGTAAGTGCAGGATCTTTTTCAAAATATTTTTTATATTCTTTCCAAGTCGTTGCCCCTATGGTGCGTAATTCACCTCGAGCCAGTGCCGGTTTGAGTAAATTCGCCGCGTCACCACCACCTTCTTGGTTACCAGCACCGATGAGGGTATGCGCTTCATCAATAAACAAAATAATGGGTATCGCCGAGCTTTTCACTTCATCAATGACACCTTTAAGACGCTTTTCAAACTCTCCCTTGACTGAAGCCCCAGCCTGCAGCAGTCCCAAATCCAAAGACAGCAGTTGCACTCCCTTTAAAGAATCAGGCACTTTTTCAGCAACAATTCGCAGTGCCAGTCCCTCAACGACAGCACTTTTACCGACACCAGCGTCACCGACAACGATCGGATTATTCTTACGACGGCGACACAAAATATCGATCATGAGATTGATCTCATCATCACGACACAGTACCGGATCCAATTCACCGTCTTGGGCAAATTGAGTAAAGTTAGTGGTAAACTTGTCTAAAGCGCTATTGGCTGATGCTTGAGTCGGTGCACTGGATGCCTTGTCACCCTGTGTCGAATTAGCTGCAGATTCCGACGATGTGGAGGTTAAAATGCTGAAATTTTTACGCCAAGTTTCACGATTAATGTCACTGAAGAAATTGACCAGTTCAATAGGTAAATAACGATTTGAATGCATTAATGCAGCCAGTAAAACCGCACCACTTCTCAGCTCAGTCTGCGCTAATTCGGTGGTAGACAGCAACCATGCATCTTGCAATAACTCAACCAATAAAGGTGAAAAAGACGGATAGGTATCCAAGCTTTCTCCTCTGGGTAAGGTATTGCCAAGTATCGATTTGAATTCGCTTAAGTCACAACTTGAGTGCTTCAGCAGTACCCTAAGATCACTAAGAGGATTATCTAATAAACTGTACAAGAAGTGCGATAGCGTAATTTCTTCGTTGCGCCTTCCAATACACAAGGAAGCAGCTTCTTCCATAGCCAACTTACTGATAGGGTTTAGTTTTGTAATAAGCGTACTTAATTCAATACGGATCATAAAATATCCTTAATTTAAGATCTGGAAAAGTTTGTCTAACACACCCGCTGATTTATTGGCCAACGAAACAGAATAAAAAATAAAAATCACGCTTAACGCCACAGAAAAACCCGCAAAAACAGTCCAAATAGGCATTTGCCTACCGATTTGAAATTTAGTGTTCACCACATGTTCTGTCGCACTGGTTAACAGTTCTGGCTCTTCATCCTTTAGGTGCCTTAAAGTTTCGTAAAGACGATTAATGATCTTATCGAACTCTTCTTTACCATTGGCCATCACTTTATAGCGCCCCTCAAAACCTAAACAAAAACAGAGATAGATAAATTCAAGTAGCTCTTTATACGTCAGCGCTTCTGTTTCTAAACGTTGTAGAATGCTGAACACTTTTTCACCGCCCCACGTTTCATTATGAAAACGCGTAAGCAAAGAATGTTCAGCCCACATACTGTCTGATCCCCAAGGGGTATTCATGACCGCTTCATCAATAAAACAGCACAACACATAACGATAAGCCAGAATAATCGCTCGATCATATCCGAGCTCAATCAATTCAGCTTCAATCGCGGTAATATCATCGACACTGTTGTGGTAAAGCTTGTCAACATCCGCCAATTCGGCCAGTTTTCTCACTCTAAAAACCATGCCCATCAATGGTGCAGCGGCATCAATCAAAGGGTTAATGTTATCACCACGTAATTGAAACCAATATTCTTTATCTGCATCAATATTACGTGCTTCATCAAACAAGACATCGTCTAACTGTTGCTCTGTTAGCGGTTTTTTTTGAGGTTTCATCGCATTAATTCCTTATGGCCCAAAATTGCAGCTCAAGCTCTGGAAAATCACCCGCCACATGGAAAGCAAATCCAGTAGAATTATTGAGCATTTCCCATGATTTACTGCTGCGATCTAACTGAAAATAGGTGTAACCTGCGTGATAAGGCAACTGCCTTGGCGCAACCGGCAAGGGAGTCAGCCCAACACCAGGAAGTTGCAATGAAATAAGCTCACGAATTTTCTCAACCGATGAAATCTTGGTCTGCTGTAAAAAGAGTTTCTTCAACTCTTCTAACGGCAATTTGGCTCGTACAGCCAAAATAAAGTCAGCTTCTTTAATTAAATCAGGATCTTGTACTGGCGCAACCATCAGGCCGTATTTACGCTTTTGCAACTGTAACGATACCGCTTTAGGCTCAAGTACTATGCTAAGTGACTGTCGTAACATATTCATTAATAAGGTAAATGAGGTAACAGGCATATCGTGATCATAAGCTGTAAACAAAGGCGCTAACCGGCTGTCATCAGTGAATGAAAAAAGCTCGCCGCAAATGCTCACCAAAGTAAGGTAAAGCTGTTCTGGATGCAGACTCTTTAACTGTGACATATGCTGTAATGCAGGTTGCATTCTGTTTAATGCTTGCAACAACATGAAATCAGACACATCAGCCACACCACCCTGACTTGGAGAACCAATTCGTTGGGCTATGTTTTTGGCTCTTTCACGCATCATTCCAGCCATTTCACCAATAAAACGATGTAATATAGGGATACCGACTACATTATAATGACAAGGAATAAAATGAGGATCGAGCACCACACTTCCATCAGGACGCTTTTCTAAAATTTTAGCAATGGCGACTGAGGTATATGCACTGCGATCTTCTTTTTCAAACATGAGTTTCATGTGCACTGGGCTGACTTCAATAGTCGAAAAATCACCCTGTTTAGTATGAATATCACGCGCTTCATGACGATGAGTCACATAGCGAGAATTGCCTGATACGGACGCCTCTGTGACTTCTGTTATCGAATCACTGCGTAGCGACAAAGCGAGGTAAACGATTTGGTTCGCCAATGAACCATCGGCAACCTCTAATGCATTAGGCTGAACATCCTCTTGGGGAATATTAAACACAGTGCCATCTTGCATCACGCCTTTCGCAGCTTGTATTGCAATGCGGCCAAAGCCAAGATATTCAGGGTTTATTTCAAGCTGTGCAACCCCATAAAGGTGACCGTGCACCGAATCCAATCTTGCATCAGTAATATATTCAAAATAACGTTGCTGCTGCTGGAAATGCTGTGGCTTGATGAATAGACCTTCAGACCAAATTACTCTATTTTTTGACGACATGATTATTCCACTTTATCCAGAATGACTTCCTGTTCTTTAAATAAAATCAACAAATGATACTCTCTTCCTATTGGTTTGATTTTAATTACTTTTTTCCACTGTGAAACATCTGGATCACCAAAGTGAGCCATGACACCTATGTAGCGTGTATCCTCATCAACTTCAAAAGATTCGATGAATTTAAACTGACCAGGTAACAAGGTAAAATCACTGTGATCGATGTAGTTTGACCCTAGCGCATCTTCAAAGTCTGTGACTAAGGAATCATAATCAGCGGCTAATAACTTTGAATCTTCTTCTAATTCAAATAATTGAAACTCTATAGGTGTCGCATCACCATTGGCATTTTGGTTCACATCTTGCTGCGCCACTATGCTGTAAGTTAATCGTGTCGGTTGATCTTTCGGTGCCCCAACAGGAATAGAAGGATCCCAAATGACTTGGCCCACTTTTTTAGTGCCTTCCCATACAGAACCACACCCAGTGAGTTGGCTCAACAACGAGATCATAAGCACTAGGCGCAGTATATTCATTAGCACTCCCTTTGAAGTTCACGCAGCTTACGATCGTAGGCTTGCTCAAAAACTTCCCAGAAGAGTTTCTCAAAACCTTTTTGGCGGTTAGAGGTCAGCTCAGCGTAGTATTTTTCATACATAGACCAAGCCCATTTATCGCCAGCCTCTAAATTAGCATCACTTGATTTACGATACTGCTTAAACCGCTTTAACAATTTTTCAGGAGAAAAAGCCAATAAGATATAATCCAGTGCTTCACTGATCGCCGATTGAACCGCTTCATTATGATGTTCAACAGATTGGATACTTTCGGTAATAGCCGCTTCTGATGATAAATGAACCGGGCTCCTGTCATAAGAAAACAGGGTATTGATTGTTTCTTCATAATCTAGACCCAATCGAAGCGGATTATCTTCAATTGGTTGTAAATTTTTATTCATTAGCTCGTAACGGCTTTGATTTGCCGTGCTATGCAACGAAAGTAGCCCTGTAATAGCCGCTTTTAATGCCGAGCCTAAATCCACTGCAATAGCTTGCATTTGTGCGCTATTTCGGACATCGCCAACTTGTGTACCTAGGCCACGAAATAGAGGGCCAGCGGTAATATGCTCGCCTGTGAATGTACTGTTTTTGGCCAGATCTATGTCCAGTTCAGCATGTAATTCAGATTCCAACAAATCTAGCGTATTCTCATCCATGGTAAAATTATCCAAGTAAGTGTGTTGTGTTAATGCAATCGCAGAATCAGCGGTATATTCGGAATCAGCTTGCACGGTTAGCTCTTTATCGCTAATCGAATATTGGTCATCGATTAGACTATTATTGTCAACTTTGTCTGCTTGCTTAGATGCAAAACTTAATGTGTTCTCTAGTGATTTTTGCTGCAATGCATCTAGTGCTAACATAGGATCGTCAATGGAAATATCATTATGATCGTGCGCAACTTCAGACGAAGACTCACTCATCAAATCAGCAAAATTATTTTCACTAAACAGTTCCGATATGCGATGGCTCATTGAGCTAGCGTCATTCGTACCCTGCCCTAATGATATTCTGACCTTATAAGGGCCAACATTGATTTCATCATTCTCATTAAGACTGGCAAAACGGTTCACCCCAACAGGCATAGAAGCATTGTTAATAAACACTTCACCACAGAGATCTTCGAGGCAAAACTGTTCATCTAGCCAAACAATACGGCAATGTTGATGTCGAACTTGATTTAACCTATCTTTTAATTGCCAATCAGCATTGGTATCACTACCAAGCAGCCCACCTTCTTTACTGAATCTGACAAAAGGCAATAAGCCTGAATCCAGCATTTGGGAATTAACGATATTGAGTAATATTGATTTATCCACTCTGTGCCTCTTTTACTGCCTAATTTGTATTAATACTTGCTGCTGTTCAATGGCAGCTTGTCCAAGAAAGGAAGACCAACCTAATTGTCCACCCTGCTCTTCACCTAACCTAAGTAAAGGAATATCATCCGTCTTTAATGTCAATTCAAAATCAAACGCCATTTGCTCTCTAAGTATGACTTCCATGACTTTACACAGCGGCATAAATTCTTTGCCAGAAGGTAAGAAATCTTGAAAACGCATTAAGGATAAGCCTTTAATACACAAGACAAATTTCCCACTTATATCGCCGACTTTACTCCCTAAAAGTGTATCTTCGCCTAATTTGACATTGCTTTTTCCTAAGACACATTGCTGCGACTGCGGGATCTCGACATGCCTAAATTCCCATTGTCTAATCGAGACATCTTCAAGATCAAAACAATGTGCAATAATACCGGCAACCGCCTGAGGAGAACGACTTCGTCCTGCCAACATACCCGCATAAGGCAACATCTTGCACCAGTTAATGGGAGTATCACCGCGAATATCTTCATTGCCTAACCCCACAAGCGCAAACACTTGAGATGAAAATTTATCAATGGCATCATCTTGAAAGCGAATATAATATCGATATTTTCGCCATGCTCGATAAAATAAAGCAATTAAACGGTTGTTAAAAAAGTCTAAAAAATCACGTTTAATATTTGTTTCGTCATGAAGTAACTCTTCTAGCATGTAACTGGGTAATGGTGATTGAGCCCCATTTAACCCTAAGAATGTGGTTTCAATTTTAACCCGATCAACAGAAAGCCTTTCAATGGCTGTGACATCACTGGCAGCAAAACCTAAACTCGGATTTGCCGAGAAGAGCAGTTGCCCTAAACTTTCCCAATCATGCTCTTCAGGGTTATTGCCACTTAATTTATGCATCAACTCAACAAGTTGAAAAAAATTATATGAACTAACAGCCTCAGGGAACACTAACGCATCTTTTTCCGTTGCTAGATCAAGGGTTGTTGGCCAATCTGAATATCCCATGTGTATCTTTCCTGATTGACGGTATTAATCACGATCAATTCGTGAAATGAATTGATACTGGCATAAAGTGCAAAAAAACGACTTAATACCGTTGCAAAAAGGTATAGATCTCCTTCCGAACCAAACTTATGCTGATCGAGAGAGATCACAGATTGCAACCCTCGCACAGGCATACCACGAAAAATTCGCTCTGTCGGTTTAGAATCAATACTGACAATGCCATCTAAGCGTTTTTGAGTGACTCGCTCAGCTTGTCTATCGATGAGTGATTTAAAATCGTAAGCTCGAATAATTGAGCACAAAGCATCTTTAGATAAAAGTGACAGGTAATTCAGCGATAAATTTGAAATGAGTGTCCATAACATGCTGCCATCAAGCACAGGTCTTAGCGAAGCGCTAGGTTCGGTAATATTTTCAAATGAGGCAAACGTTGGTGAAGAATCGGTCGTCACGCAAATATCACCTTTACCTAGTTGAGTAGGCAGCTGTCTATTAGTGCAGGTTAAACTGACAGACACAGCTTCATTAGCATCAAACCTCTGGGTCTCATCACCTCTCACAAAAGAAAGAAAGTGATCGAAACCATCTCCACGAATACTCTCTCTCGCTCGTAGTCGATAATAAAGTGCTACCCGTTCTCTGACTCGTTCGACTTCATGTTGAAAGCTTTCAAATGGTGTATAAACTCGTTCTTCGCCTCGAACACGACCCGAGTCAGAATCGTGCCATCCCTGCACTTTATCAACACTAAAAATCTCAAAGTTAGCTGGCTTACGACTGGATGGAAAAATAGGATATTCACTCTTTTTACCTGTGAGATCGATAGGATCGGCATCATGGGAAAACAAATTAAGCACGGGAACGCAGTAAAGCTGAAATATCTCTTTTTGAATCAAAACGTCAGCAGGTAAAGTGCGAGAAAACTTTAATTTAATTGAGAAATCACCACCAACACCTGATGGGAGACATTGATAAATTTTACAAATATCAAAAAACATAAAAGCATCAGAAAATGACAAGTATTCTTGTAATATTCGATAGCCTTCATATACATTTTTTGGATAAGGTAAAATACCATCACCACTCTCAAAACCAACACATTTAAAACTCGAATTTGGCAAGGAATAATGCTTATCACCTATGCAAATATCTATGCCTTCTAAATAATGGTTAAGCCAAAGATAGAGCATTTGTGCACTGTGGTTTTGACCTCCTAAATAGAAACGCAGATCATCAAGGCCTATTTCATGCAATGACAAATCACTAAAGTTAGAGACATATATATCAATAATTGATGCTTCTCTAGAGTGAAAAGATTCGATATTGTTCACCGAAAGCGGGTAAACATTGACATCTCTACAGGTGGTAAAATGACACACTTCGCCATCAACTTCATTCGTGTCTAACATGCAACCTTTTTCGATCAGTTGCTTATTACTAATACCACGAGCATGAGGTGAAAAACGCACGATACTTGTACTAGGCACCGGTCGCAGATAATTCGGCCATAGCATATTGATCATCGAATGAGTCAATTCAGGAAATTCGTCATCGATCTTTTCACGTAACCTACCGGTCAAAAAAGCAAAACCTTCCAGTAAACGTTCAACGTCTGGATCGGTATTATTGCCGTGTAAATAGCGTGCTAATTGGGGATGAAGATCAGAAAACTGTTTTCCTTGTTCCCTTAGAAAGGCTAATTCATCCCTGAAATATTTGTCTTGAGACACAGTTAACTTACCCTATAGGTGCGATTACTATCCAAAAAAAGATCAATTTCAACTTTTTCATTTACCGATTTAACGTTAATATTTCCATGGATATGAAAGCGTAAACTAAAAGGACAAGTATTATCGTGTAAAACATTGATATCTATGTGAGATAATCTTGGTTCAAATCGTTCAATACAAGCCTTAATACCCGCTTTTATCCTAACCCCTAAATCGAAGCTACCAGAATTCGCATCATTGAAATCAAACAATCCGAGCTCTGGACAACTTTGGGATTCTCCGACTCGCGTATTAAGCAAGCCAGAGATATTACGTTTAATCGACGCTATAACATATTCAATTGATTCAACACCATTAATGGGTTGATCAATGTCAGCACCTAACCGTTGAAAGAAGCTGACACCAAACATTTCGTCACGATTAAACAACGTCGCTTACTCCTGGTCTAAACGTCCAACCAATGAGAGTTCAAAGCTAGCACCCATATATTTAAAATGCGGACGTACTGACATAGAAACTTGGTACCAACCTGGATCGCCCTGAACGTCGAGCACTTCAACTTTAGCTTCACGTAATGGACGACGGCTTCTTACATCAGCAGGCGGATTTTCTTGATCAGCAACAAACTGTTTGATCCAACTATTCAGCTCACGCTCTAGATCTTGGCGTTCTTTCCATGAACCTATCTGCTCACGTTGTAACACCTTGATGTAATGCGCTAGACGATTAATAATCATCATGTAAGGGATCTGTGTACCCAGTTTATAGTTAGTTTCAGCCTCTTTACCTTCCTTAGTATTAGGGAAAACTCTAGGCTTTTGAATCGAATTAGCAGAGAAAAATGCAGCATTATCACTGCCTTTTCGCATAGTAAGAGAAATGAATCCCTCATCGGCTAACTCAAATTCTTTACGATCTGTGATCAAGACTTCTGTTGGGATTTTAGCCTGTAGCGCACCCATAGATTCAAACAGGTGAACAGGTAAATCTTCAACAGCGCCACCACTTTGGGGACCAATAATATTCGGACACCAGCGATATTTTGCAAAACTTTCAGTTAAACGTGTTGCCAACGCAAAAGCAGTATTACCCCAAAGGTAATCTTCATGGCTTTCATGAACATTTTCACGATAATTAAATGAATTAATAGGATTTTCAATAGGATCATAAGGCACACGAAGTAAGAAACGTGGGGCCGTCAATCCTAGATATCTTGCATCTTCAGACTCCCTTAAAGCACGCCATTTGGTATACTTAGGGCTTTCGAACGTTGACTTAAGATCTTTTAGATTTGGTAACTCTTCAAACGAATCGATGCCAAAGAACTCAGGGGCAACTGATGAAAGAAAAGGGGCATGCGCCATCGCACCAACGGCAGCAACATACTGCAATAACTTCATATCAGGGGCTGATGGGGTAAAGGCATAATTACCGACAATAGCGGCAATAGGCTCACCACCAAATTGCCCATAACCTGATGAGTAAACATGCTTATAAAGACCTGATTGAACCGTTTCTGGCGCAAATTCAAAATCATCAAGCAATTCATCTTTGGTCGCGTGCAGTACCTCAATTTTTATATTTTCTTTAAAATCAGTACGATCAACTAGCAATTTCAGGTTTTTCCAAGATGATTCCATCTGTTGAAAAGATTCATTATGTAGAATCTCATCCATCTGACTGCTAATTTTTTTATCAAGCTCAACGAGCATTTTATCTACGAGCGTTTTGTTTACTGGCTCGCTGCTAGAACGAGTTTCAATGATATTACTGATGAATGCGGCGACACCTTTCTTAGCAACATCATAGCCTTCATCGATAGGTGTCATTTTGGTTTGTGCCAAAATTTCATCTAGCAAATTAACACTTTGTGCCTGCTTGCTTTCCAGTGCTGTATCCATAGAGTCCATGAAATTATATTCCTTAAATCAAGCTTCAAATTCAGTGAGAAGTGAACCCACTTAATTTATGTCCATATCGAATAAAACTAAATACGTTAGTATTAATTTTCTAGAGTTTGAAGTTCTGCCAATAATTGTTCACGAGAATCTTCGGTTTCAATTAATTCCTGCAGCTTTGTTCTAAATGATGGGATATTACCTAGTGGGCCTTTCAAAGCAACTAACGCTTCTCTTAGTTCAATCAATTTATTTATTTCAGGAACTTGGCCGGCAATTGAATCAGGGGAAAAATCTTTTAATGAACTGAAGTTTAATGTCACATTTAACTCATCAGAATCATTATCTGTCAATTTGTTAGCAACGGTTGTGCTAATTGACAAATCGCTTTCTTTCATAATTGCGCTAAAATTGACTTTATTGACAGAAACAGCCTGTCTTTCTTCAAGTTGGGTATCTTCAGCATGACCTTTAAAGTCGCCTACTATCAACATTTTCAACGGAAGTTCCATCTCCGCTTGTTGCTCACCTGTCGCTGGTACATATTTGATGTTGATGCGCTCTTTTGGCGCAACTGATCCATCTTTTGCCATTTTTGATATCTCCATATACGGCTATAGGGAAAACCCTATTACAATTTAAACTAAAGCAAAGTTTTCTATCAATTAGGTGGTTTACACTACCAATATTGAACTTTAATAACGGTGACGATCTATTCAGTATGCCATACCAAATTTTAACCAGATCTTGATGCTATCTTATCCAGAGTTACCATAAAGGCAAGTGAAAAAAATACTCTCACCGGCTTAAAATGATAAATAAATGTTAAATTAAATCCTTGGTCGTACAAGCCTACTTTTTAATTCAAAGGTCTTAATGAACTAAAAAATGTAATCAATTAGTGCTATATTAGTACTTAAAATGTACTATTTTTAAAATTATAAATATAATAAAATGCTTCAAAAGACTCATTGAATCTATATTTTAGCGAACCTCGCCACTCATAACATAGATGTAAAAAATACTAATACCAAAGCACCAAATTCCAATAAAAAAATAGGCCTTATCTCGCCAACGTTGAAAATAAACCACGCGATTAAGCAAACAAATAAGTAACAATATTAAATGAAACTTTTTGTAACATTAAAAATGTTACACCATAAAAACAATTTAGAGTAGGCACTCTTAATCGCTTTTAAAGCTTATTAAAATAAATTTGTATATTAAACGCTCGATTCGGTTTCCTCCATCTCATCTTAATCCATTTCTTTTATTATTATTGATATTGCCGTATAAAAAACAACCTAAAATAAACAATTAAAGCATATAATGACGTTTTAACAATGACTAATGAACTAAATATTTCTATTTTTAGCGTAGACTCAAAATAAATAACCACATAAGAGAATGATGATGAGCCAGCGTACATTGCATACTTTATTTACATTAACGTCAGTTGCCATTATTGGTGCATCCAATACTAAAAAACGCGCTGGCAATATCGTCATGAAAAATCTACTGGCAGGGGAATTCGCAGGCCCTATCATGCCTGTGACACCCAAATATAAAGCGGTGATGGGCGTACTGGCCTACCCAAATATTGAAGCCCTTCCTTTAATACCTGATCTTGCGATGATCTGCACAGCGGCACACCACGTACCTGCTATTGTTGAAACCTTGGCACAATTTGGATGTAAATTTGCCATTGTCCTTGCTTCTGGTATGACAGCACAAAGTCAACATGAAGGAAGCACCTTACTAGAATTAACCAAGCAACATGCTAACCGTTACGGGATGAGAATTTTAGGACCGAATAGCTTAGGAATGATGCTACCTAATTTAGGACTTAATGCCAGTTTAGCCCACACTCGTGCTCTGCCTGGCAAAATTGCATTCGTGTCTCAATCTGCGGCCATCTGTACCACTGTATTAGATTGGGCAAATAATAAAGGCATTGGTTTCTCTTCCTTTATCTCTTTAGGTGACACTAGCGATATTGATTTTGATGAGCTGCTTGATTATCTCGGTCGCGACTCAAAAACCAGTGCTATCTTACTTTATATCGATGCGGTTAATGATAAACGTCACTTTATTTCAGCAGCAAGAGCAGCGGCAAAAAATAAACCTATTCTCGTCATCAAATCAGGACGTACTCATCAAAGCGCTAATACCATTCAATTACATCCTCATATGTTAGTGGGTAACGATGCAGTTTATGAAGCGGCCTTCAGGCGTGCGGGTATGCTAAGAGTAAATGATTTAATTGAACTTTTTGCCGCAGTTGAAACCTTAGTTCACTCCTCTGCGCTACAAGGTGAACGACTCGCCATTATAAGTAATGGCACAGGACCTGCGGAACTAGCATTAGATCAACTCATACTCGGCGGAGGTAAATCGGCCATAATTGATGTCGATACCTTAACACAACTCGATGCGTTACTCCCCTCTACTTGGTCTAGAAAAAACCCCATTAATATCGGCGGAGATGCGCACTCAGCACGTTATACGCAGACACTCAAAATATTAATGGACTGTGATGCTGCAGATGC
Source organism: Shewanella sp. VB17 (assembly GCF_013248905.1). NCBI lineage: Bacteria > Pseudomonadati > Pseudomonadota > Gammaproteobacteria > Alteromonadales > Shewanellaceae > Shewanella > Shewanella sp. VB17. The sequence goes on along the minus strand of NZ_JABRVS010000001.1, from coordinate 2,535,711 downwards.
TATTTTGGTCATTCATTCACCTTCAGCTTTAGAAGATAGTCTGGACATTGCCCGTTCCCTTGCAACAATGGTGTGTACTCATCCTAAACGGAAAAAAATCAATATACTCACAAACTGGAGCGGTGAAGATTCAGCCTATTTAGCCCGAAAACACTTCAATAAAGCAGGGATCTCAACCTATAGAACTCATGAAGGAGCAGTTGGTGCTTTCATGCATATGGTAGAGTATCGCCGTAATCAAAAATTGCTACAAGAGGTGCCACAATCAATACCCGATAACATTCCAACCAATGTTGAACAAGCCAGACATGCACTTTCTCAAGCTCATAAAAATGGTAAACGCATGTTAGACACCCATGAATCAATCGATATCCTGTCTGCTTATGGTTTAAAAACCATCGCGACTTACGCCGTGGAGACACCAGAAGACGCAGTAAAAGTTGCCAATAAAATCGGTTATCCCGTCGCGATAAAAGTCCAATCACCCGATATTAATCATAAATCAGATGTGCATGGTGTGATGCTAAACTTGAGTAATAAAGATGAAGTTTACCAAGCAGCCATCGCGATAAATTCACGGGTATTAGCACACCATCCAACAGCAAAAATAGAGAGATTAGTGGTCCAAAAGATGGCGTTAACGGCTGGGGCTCAAGAGATAAGAGTCGCTGTGGTTAACGATCCCGTTTTTGGACCTGCTATTTTACTCGGTGAGGGAGGCTCTCAATGGGATCCCTGCCGTGATGCCGTCGTTGCTCTTCCTCCATTAAACATGGCATTAGCTCGTTATATGGTGATTCAAGCACTCAAAACAAACAAACTAAAAGATCGGCACTTACCTCTAGGGCTAGACATGAATGCCCTGTGTGTCATGCTCACACAAATTTCTCATTTAGTGATCGATTGCCCAAAAATAGCCACATTAGATTTAAATCCCGTACTCTGTGCTGGTCATCACATTACCTTACTCGACGTCAATATTCAGCTTCATGAAACTGAAATAGATAACGGTGCCAGACTCGCCATTTCTCCCTACCCAAAAGAACTCGAACAGCAAACCACACTTAAAAATGGCCGCCCAGTCATGCTTAGACCTATTTTACCGGAAGATGAGCCTAAACATCTTATATTCGACAACTCACTATCAGATGAAGACAGGTATAAACGTTACTTTGGTGTGCGTTCTAAAATGACTCATGAAGAAATGGCTGTACTCACTCAAATTGACTATGCCCGTGAAATGGCTTTCGTTGCCATTGCAAAAGATGACAATGGTGATGAGCTGACATTGGGTGCTATCAGAGCTTCAATCGATCCAAATAATATTGAAGCAGAATTCGCCATGGCAGTCAGAAGCGATCATCAAGGACAGGGATTAGGCAAATTGTTACTCGAAAAACTCATTTCATACTATAAAGAAAACAATACGTTATCTTTAACCGGCTTGACCTTATTTGAAAATCGTAATATGGCTAATCTGGCTAAAAAATTAGGGTTCATCGTCACTTTTGATAGGGAGGAACGGCTGATTAAAATGGATATGCAATTAAACGATCCACATTAGCAATACGACCAAAGTGAGCCACTCACACATTGACTTCACTAGGTGATCCGGTTAAAGGGCTCTTAATAACAGTCCCTTTATTCACTGCAGGTGCAGTTACGTCCTGAAGACTTTGCACGATAAAGTGCCTCATCAGCCCGAATAAAATAGCTCTCTCTATCATCACTATCATGCAAGGTGGACACCCCTACCGATACCGTAATCGACCCAAGAGAATGTTTATCCTCTTTACCTATTGTCAATTTTTTATCAGCAATGGTCTTGCGAAGAATTTCAGCGACCACTAACGCATCGTTTAATTTTGTATTAGGCAATAACACGACAAATTCTTCACCTCCGTATCTGGCAACAAAATCTGTTCCCTTCACCGTTTTCTTTAAGGCTAAAGCCACATAAGCCAACACCTTATCACCGACAAGATGCCCATGAGTATCGTTAAACACTTTAAAATGATCGATATCGACCACCAGTAAACAACTGGCACAATGATTTTGATTATAATGCTGCATGTGGGATTGAATTTCGTCTTCAAATGCTCTTCGATTAAACAAAGAGGTTAACTGATCGGTTTGTGCAACAATGTTAAGGTTTTCCATTTCTGCTTTAAGCGAGCAAATTTCATCACTCATGGAGGAGAGACTTTCCTCCATCTGATTATTATCTGAGATGACACTGCCCATCTCATCCACTAGAGTGTCAACCAACTTATAAAGTACATCAACATCATAGGTTTGCTTAAGCTCCTGATGAAATTCACTCAAGGTCTCTGTCAAGTTTGCAGTACCACTGTTCATTTGACTCACTTTTTCCAACAGATTATTTATCACTAATTGGGTTTCAACGTGTACATTTTCAATCACATTCGGTGAATTCTCTAAAATAAAACGCTTGACTAAAGCTGCATTGACCTCATCTGTAAATGTCGTGTCTTTAGCAATGTACTCATCAATAGCTCTTTTTAAATCAAGATTGATACCAAGAAAATATTCATACCACACCGAGTAATTATCTGGTGTAACAGGAATATCCAGTTCAGACATTTTAGGCACTGCATGCCTAAGGATTTTTGCAGAGAGTTCAATATCTAATAAATGTTTCGCTAAATTCATGATTCACCGCCATGGATTTCTTATTTTAATCCTATCGTCCACCTCCATTTCCTGATGGTCGTTATTATCTTACGAACATAAGTTAGATCATTTTTCACGACCTTGAACTCTAGATAATAAAACTAACCACCCTTATAACAATAACCAAATACAGGGATGTTGCCATACTTTTATGTAAATTATCCCCCGTTTATTCCCCTCGACATGAATCGAAAATATCAAGATTTCTATCATAAACAATCGTCTCAATAAACATCAAGCCCAATAATGAATCAAATAAGTTATCATGAGAAAAACCACCCAGATCTGCTTTTCGACTCAAACACATTTGATCTAATTTATTTTCCTCGCTAAACGACGTAGAAAACCAGGTTAACAGAGGAATTTTAATTTGCTCATCGGGGGCGATCGCATAGGGGGTTCCATGTAAATAAAGTCCCTTCTCTGCGAGTGACTCACCATGATCAGACAGATATATCATGCCAGTATTAAACTGTGCAGACTGTGCTTTTAATCTATCAATCACACCCGCAATAATATAGTCCGTGTAGAGGATCGTATTATCATACGTATTCATTAACGCTTGGGCACTACAGTGCTGTATATCACTACGGGGGCAATCGGGAATAAAATATTGATGCTCCTGTGGATAGCGTAGATAATATGTTGGACCATGTGAGCCAATAATATGCAATACAATAAGCGTATCACGATTGTCAATGCTAACGAAGGCAGTGTCCAATTTATCCAAGAGTATTTGATCATAACAGTAGTCGCCATTGCATAATTCAGGATCACTATCCCGTGCAATCATCACATGATTTATCCTGTCGCACACCCCTTTACAGCCACTGTCATTATCGAACCAAATCTGTTGAATACCCGCATGTTCTAATACATCAAGAACATTATCTTGTGCTTGAGATTGTCTGGCATCATATTGAATTCTTGTCATGTTTGAAAACATGCAAGGCACTGACACCGCTGTTGTAGTCCCACAGGAACTCGTATCTTGAAAAGCAGTCAGTCCATGTTTTTTAGTATAAGTATTTGTCGGCCTGTCATAACCATAGTATTCATAATTCATTGCCCTAGCTGTTTCCCCCACAACTAACACAATAAGGTTCCCTTTCCCATTACCTACAGGACGTATATTCACCGCATCAAGCCCTTGCTGTAGATAAGGCAAAGGAGTCTGCAAATAATATTGACTAATATATAGCATTATCGAGCGCATAAAATAAGTGGGGATGATTGAGCGCCTAAGCTGGTCATTATGATGATTAAATGCAGCATAGTGAGGGTAATAAAAGAAAGCAATAAAGCCAATTCCCATGAGCATGATAAGCATAAATACCAGTTTATGGATAGCTTCATTGATGACAGGCTTGTAAACTATGTTAACCTTAAAAATCAATACTGTAGGTATTATACCTGTCAACATAAAATAGCACAAAGACGAAAAATTAACGTAGGTTAAGGCTTCAGCCTGATTGGTTTGCATAATATTCGCGATCATTTCAATATCAAACACGGCACCGTACTGAAGTTCTGCAAAAAACACACCCGATGAAAGTAAGGTTATCAAGATAAAAATAGGCTTTAAAAGATATTTAACACTTACACATGAGAAGAAAAAACTAATCAAGAAAACTAAAAATAACGGGAGTGTTGCAATAAAAAAAACATCGGTTTCAGTTTGTTTTTCAACCCCTAGCTTAACCAGCTTAAAAAAAGGAATATTGAAAATACACACATAATAGACAGTAACAAGCAGAGTAAATTGATTGACCGTTAGACTCTTAGCATGAAATAGCACTTAATCCTCAATAAAATTTATATCAAACAACCAACATAATAGTCAAGCCAAACAAAAATAACAATTATCCACGATAAACAGTAAAAATACACAACACCGCAATTAAAAAAATAAACCCTTTTCAATCTGTTCTACGTTTATATGATTAAATACACCCATACATTAACTTTACCGCTATTGAGATATTTCATGACAATACCAAGATCACTTTCTTCGACAGCACGCATTATCAGCACATCAGTACTAGCTATAGCATTGTTTTCATTTAATCTATTAGCAGCCGACAGCTCACAGAACAAGGAATATCAACACAAGATGATCACTTCACAAACGTTTAGCTCTATCAATTATCAAGCAGATGAAAATGTAAAAATGTTCCCTGCCCCAAATCAAGGAATGGAGCAGCATATCTTAACCTTATCTCAGTTAAATAATGAAGCCGATTATATGGTTGAGATACAGATAGGAAAGACGCAATTAGTCGACTGTAATAAACACGGTTTATTTGGTGCACTCACCACTCTCACCGTTAAAGGATGGGGATATCAATACTATCAAGTCAACAGTATTAAGCCAGGTCCCAGCACCCTGATGGCTTGCTTTGACAAAGCAAAAACTGAGCAGTTTCTATCGATACAGGATAAATTAATGCTCAAGTATGATAGTCGCTTACCTAAGGTCTTCTACCTACCACAAGGTAGCGAACTAAGATACCGAGTCTGGCGTGTTGATACTGAATTTAATACCTCATCATACCAATCACACTAAAATAGTCTTCACTTTGACAACGCATGATTTACTACTATTTATACAAAAAAGGCACCTTTTAGGTCGCCTTTCTTGTATAAATTAATGACGCAGGGATTAAATACCGCTAATTGCAGCTTTACAAAGTTGAGTTATACGTGCCCAATCACCTTGCTCCATCGCATCAGAAGGAGCAATCCAGCTACCACCAATACAATCAACATTGCTCAGAGCGAGGTAATCTTTATAGCTACTTGGCGTTATTCCTCCCGTAGGACAAAAACGAATATCGGCAAGTGGACCAGAAAAAGCCTTCAATGCCTTGACTCCACCAGAAGCTTCAGCCGGAAAAAATTTAAAGTTAGTGTACCCCAATGCCATACCTGCCATGACTTCAGAAATACTGGCTACACCTGGAATTAACGGCACAGAGCCCTCCATTGCCGCTTTCAATAAACTCGGTGTGGCACCCGGGCTTATCACAAATTGAGCACCAGCATTGACGGCTTGCTTAAGCTGCGCTTCATTTAAAACAGTCCCAGCCCCCACTAACGCATCAGGCACTTCTTTCGCAATTTTAGTGATAGCCTCTAATGCGCAAGCGGTACGTAGCGTAACTTCCAATACGCTGATCCCACCAGCAACCAGTGCTTTCGCTAACGGCACAGCATCTTCAATTTTATTGATCACCATAACAGGAACAATGGGGCTACGATTAAAAATATCTTGTGCTTGTAACGACCAGTTATTCTTAGACATTGCAATATTCTTCCTAATTAATAGTTTTCATCTATGGTACTGGTACAACGTGCACCAGTTTCCGGGCTACTTAAATTTGAACGTAATGCACCGAACAACTCTCGACCCATCCCATAACTGGTACTACGCAACATGACCTTTTCAGCCTCTCGAGCCTGTATTTCTGCGACTGAAAGCAACAGTGTTAGCTCTCCGGTCTTGGCATTAATGCGGATCATATCTCCATTTTGAATTTTAGCGATAGCCCCGCCATCTAACGCCTCAGGTGTCAGATGGATAGCTGCAAGCACTTTTCCTGATGCGCCAGACATACGGCCATCAGTCAACAGAGCAACCTTAAAACCACGATCTTGAAGCGTACCTAATATTGGTGTTAATTTATGTAGCTCAGGCATGCCAATAGCTTTAGGGCCTTGTCCTTTAACAACAACAACACAATCTTTATCCAGCTCACCAGCTTTGAAAATAGCCTCAAGTTTATTTTGATCATCAATCACCACGGCAGGTGCTTCAACGATACGATGTTGCTCTTGCACAGCCGAGACCTTGATCACTGCACGACCAAGGTTACCTTTAAGTAACTTAAGTCCACCGTTTACTTGGAAAGGTTCACTGACTTTAGTCAACACCTCTTTGTCTAAACTGTCTGCTTGTCCATCAACCCAAGTTAACTTACCCTCAACCAAACGCGGCTCTTGGGTATATTTACGCAGCCCGTAACCTGCAACCGTGTTAACATCTTCATGTAAAAGACCTCCATCAAGCAATTCTTTCACTAAAAAAGCCATTCCACCTGCCGCATGAAAGTGATTAATATCTGCATGACCATTAGGGTACACACGGGCAATTAATGGCACTGCATCAGAAAGCTCTGAAAAATCATCCCAGTTAACCATCACTCCTGCTGCACGGGCGGCGGCAACAATATGCATCGTCAAATTCGTTGACCCGCCTGTCGCGAGCAAGGCAACTATCCCATTAACGATTGATTTCTCATTAACAATTTCACCAATAGGCGTATATTGAGTGCCCATTTCCGTCAAACGACACACTTGCTGAGCCGCCGTTTTATTTAGCACCTCACGCAAAGGATCATCAGGGTTCACAAATGATGATCCGGGGAGCTGCAACCCCATTACTTCTAACATTAACTGATTACTATTGGCGGTTCCGTAAAAAGTGCATGTTCCCGCACTGTGATAGGATGCCGATTCTGCTTCAAGTAACACGGTACGATCAACCAAACCTTGTGCAAATTTCTGCCGGATCCGGGCTTTCTCTTTATTGGGGATCCCAGACTTCATTGGGCCTGCCGGGACGAATAACATTGGCAGATGACCGAAACTCAATGCACCAATCAAAAGACCCGGTACTATCTTGTCACAGATCCCCAGCAACAAGGCACCGTCAAACATATTATGCGACAACCCAATCGCTGTAGACATGGCTATCACTTCGCGACTAAGTAAACTTAACTCCATGCCTGGTTGCCCTTGAGTCACACCATCACACATCGCAGGAACCCCAGCGGCCACTTGAGCAACACTGCCGACTTCAGCACACGCTTGCTTTAATAAATCCGGGTAGGTTTCGTAAGGCTGATGAGCCGACAGCATGTCATTAAATGCAGTAACGATACCGATATTGGCTTTAGTTAACGCTTTAATAGACTGTTTGTCGTCAGGTTTACACGCTGCAAAACCATGGGCTAGATTGCCACAGCTCAGGGAACTACGATGCACCCCATTATTTTTAGCCTCATCGAGGGCCGCTAAATATTTTGCTCTTGGTTCTTTGCTTCTGGCTATGATTCTATCTGTTACTGCCTGAACTACTGAGTGCATAATGGCTCCTTAGGCGCTCCAATAAACATCGACAGGGGTCTTGTTTTGACCTAAAACAGCCCTGATCGGCATGCTATTTGCGTTCTCGTTTTCGAGCGCTTGACGATAAACCGTTAACTTTTGTTCACCGACAATGTGTAAATATATCTGACGACTCGCCAGAACCGCGGTTTTAGATAAAGATAAACGTGAGTTGGGTGCACTCTCAGGATTCACTGCTACGCACAGTTCATCTGTAGACAGCGCAACGTCAATCTCTTTCGAGCAAGGAAACCAAGAACATGTATGCCCGTCATTTCCCATACCTAAAATCACCACATCAAAAGGACGTGGTAAATGCGCTAATTGTTCTATCGCCATGTCACACCCCTCTTCTGGAGTGGAAAACATATTCTTTAACCCTTGAAACTTCGCATTCGCCGCTTTATTTTGCAGGAGATGAGCTCTAACCAATTTTTCATTAGAATCATTAGCTTCCGCGTCAACCCAACGCTCATCAGCTAACGTAATATACACCTCCCCCCACTCAACCTTTTTGTTGCTCAGCAACTGGAATAACTTCAGTGGTGTCGACCCTCCAGAAACGATCAAACTGGCTTTCCCACGACTATCGACACCCGCTTGAAGTTGCTGTGCAATACGTTCAGCAAGCTGCTCCTCTAACGCTTCTTTATTCTCAAATGACTTAAATACACTTGCTTGAATCATGTCTTATCTCCTTTATTCATCCCAAGAGCGGCCATCTTTTGCTATCAAAGCAACCGCTGCCACAGGTCCCCAGCTGCCTGCAGGATAGGGTTTAGGCTTATCATTGCTTTCAGTCCAAGATTCAATAATCCCATCAACCCACGTCCAGGCCTGCTCGACTTCATCACGACGTACAAACAATGCCTGATTACCTAACATTGCCTCGAGTAACAAACGTTCGTAAGCATCAGCAATACGTTCATTTTTAAACGTGTCGGTGAAACTTAAATCAAGTTTAGTGGTTTGTAGACGTTGTTTTTGCTCAAGACCTGGCACCTTATTCATCATCTGAATTTCAATACCTTCATGAGGCTGCAAACGGATTGTTAATTTATTGGGTGGCAGATTACGGTAATTTGAACGGTATAAATTATGAGGCGGATTTTTAAAGTACACCACAATCTCAGAACTCTTAGTCGGCATCCGTTTACCACTTCTAAGGTAAAAAGGCACGCCAGCCCAACGCCAATTATCGATATCGACACGCAGAGCAACAAACGTTTCAGCATTCGATTGTGTGTTCGCACCTTCTTCTTCCAGATATCCTGGTACAGGAGAGCCCTGTAAGAAACCGGCAGAGTACTGACCACGTACCGTATTTTCGTAAATATTATCTAAATTAATAGGCCGCAGTGATTTAAGTACTTTCACTTTCTCATCACGAATACTGTCAGCATCGAGATTAACTGGTGGATCCATCGCCACGAGGGTCAGCACTTGCAAAAGATGATTTTGAATCATATCTCGCATTTGTCCTGCTTTATCGAAGTAGCCCCAACGGCCTTCAATACCTACCTCTTCAGCCACTGTGAGCTGAACATGATCTATGGTTCTGTTATCCCATTTAGATGCAAATAAAGAATTTGCAAAACGCAGTGCGATGAGATTTTGAACCGTCTCTTTACCTAAATAATGGTCAATACGGTATACCTGATCTTCGTTGTAAAAAGCAGCCACTTGATCATTGATCACTTTAGATGATGCCAGATCTGAACCAATCGGCTTTTCAAGCACAACACGAGAGTCAGAGTGAATAAGGTTTTGTTCGTGAAGGCAACGACAAATATCACCAAAAATAGAAGGTGGCGTCGCAAAATAACTGACCATGACACGTTTTGTCGGTTCTAACAGTTCATGAAAGGCTTGATAACCTTCTGATTCGGTGAAGTTGGTGCCAATATAATGACAACGCGCTAAGAAACGAGCCAGAGTCTCTTGACAGAGTTCTTCTTTGATAAAGCCTGTTAACGCCTTAACGACTAATTCATTATATTCTTTATCAGTAAAAGCATCTTTAGCAACGCCAATCACTTTCGTCTCTTCGTTAAGTAAACCCGCCTTATCCAGTTGATATAATGAAGGCAGTAATTTACGACGAGCTAAGTCACCTTTAGTACCAAACAATACAAAATCACAAGCTTTGGCTTCTGGTGTTGTTATGCCCATAGCTTCTCAATCTCCTTTCATCGTGGTGCCCCATCGAATCGATGAGAACTCACCCATTTGTTGTAATATAACAACAGGATTTATTAATTGCATCAAAATTCTGTAAAAATACGACACTAACAGCCCTAGGCATTGCTATACATAATCTGATATGCTTTTGTTGATTAAATGGCTATATATAATAAAAAGTTTACCCCATTCATTCATTATCATTCGTCACCCACGTCACGTTTCTGCGACTTAAAACGTACAAAAATGACAAAAAAATAAAATATAATTACATTACTTTCGAGTGGATATACGCATATGAATACCCTAGAGAAGGTTCAAAAAAGCCTTACACATTTTAGTAAATCAGAGCGAAAAGTCGCTGAGGTTATTTTAGCCTCGCCTCAAACAGCAATCCACTCTAGTATAGCTACATTAGCTAAAATGGCTGATGTGAGTGAACCTACCGTCAACCGTTTCTGCCGCAGATTGGATACCAAAGGTTTTCCTGACTTCAAACTTCACTTAGCTCAAAGTTTAGCCAATGGGACACCTTATGTCAGTCGTCATGTAGAAGAAAATGACAGCCCTGATTCATACACAACAAAAATATTCGAATCTTCAATGGCTTCCCTTGATACAGCAAGACAAAGCATTGATACAGCAGCCATCAATAGAGCCGTTGACATACTGACTCAAGCCAAGAAAATTTCATTTTTTGGCCTTGGCGCATCTGCTTCTGTTGCTCATGATGCACAAAATAAATTTTTCAGATTCAACGTCCCAGTTATTTGTTTTGATGATGTTTTAATGCAACGAATGAGCTGTATTAACAGCGGTGAAGGAGATGTTATCGTCTTAATTTCACATACTGGTCGCACTAAATCAATGATCGATATAGCCCGTATCGCAAGGGAGAATGGTGCGGCAGTAATAGGCCTAACAACCCGTAATTCACCTCTCTCATATGAATGTACATTACCTGTCACCTTAGAAGTCCCTGAAGATACCGACATGTATTTGCCTATGGCTTCTCGCTTAGCTCAACTAGTTGTGATTGATGTACTTGCAACCGGTTTTACTCTACGTCGTGGACCACGCTTTAGAGAAAGTTTGAAACGTGTTAAAGAGGTATTGAAAGAATCTAGGATAGATAAAGATCCCAATTTGTGATCTTTTTCTCGGTATTGTGGCAGTATCACATCATTATTCTGTCGTAATACCGCTCATATTTCAGTTAACCTCATCTATTTCATCCTTTATATAAGATCATTTTGTTGGTAACTTTCCTACAAAAACATCCATTACCTGTTAATATAATGTCATATTTTTTACACATTAACGGAGTATCTCATGTTCCGCAGAACCAAAATTGTCACTACTTTGGGTCCAGCAACTGATCGCGATGACACCCTACGTCGTATGATAAAAGCAGGGGCTAACGTTGTACGACTTAATTTCTCTCACGGCTCACCTGAAGACCACATCAAACGCGCTGCAGACACACGAAAAATTGCTAAAGAGCTGGGAGTTCATGTCGCTGTATTGGGTGATCTTCAAGGCCCTAAAATTCGAATATCAACCTTCCAAGATAATAAAAAAATACACCTACCATTAAACCACCGCTTTATATTAGATGCTGAACTGGAAACAGGGTTAGGTAATGAAGACCAGGTGGGTATCGACTACAAAGCATTACCTAATGATGTCAATATTGGTGACATTTTGATGCTTGATGACGGTCGGGTTCAATTACGTGTCGAACAAATCGATGGCAATAAAATACACACTTCAGTGACCGTTGCTGGTCCCTTATCCAATAATAAAGGGATCAATAAACAAGGTGGCGGCTTATCCGCGGCAGCGCTAACTGAAAAAGATAAGCGTGATATTATCACCGCTGCTGAAATTCAAGTTGACTACCTCGCTGTTTCCTTCCCCCGTAATGGCACCGATCTTCACTATGCTCGCTCATTAGCTCGCGCTGCTGGCAGTAATGCACTGATTGTGGCTAAAGTGGAACGTGCTGAAGCCGTTGCAACAGAGGCTGCGATGGATGATGTGATCCTCGCCTCAGATGTTGTGATGGTGGCTCGAGGTGATTTAGGGGTTGAAATTGGCGATCCAGCGCTTGTTGCTGTGCAGAAAAAGCTTATCAACCGCTCTCGTGAACTCAACAAAAGCGTGATCACGGCCACACAAATGATGGAGTCAATGATCACCAACTCGATGCCGACACGTGCAGAAGTCATGGATGTGGCGAATGCAGTGCTCGACGGTACCGATGCCGTTATGCTCTCAGCTGAAACAGCAGCAGGTGACTTCCCAGTAGAAACCGTCACAGCCATGTCGGACGTATGCCTAGGCGCTGAAGCACATCCAAGCGTACAACTATTTAAACATAGACCAGATCAAAGTTTTGAGTCAATTGAAGAAACAATTGCATTATCCACTATGTACGCAGCCAACCATCTTAAAGGCATTAAAGCCATTGTCGCATTAACCGAATCTGGTGCAACCGCAGAACTCATGTCACGAATAAGTTCATCATTGCCTATTTTTGCTTTATCTCGTCATGATGTCACATTAGCGAAAATGGCCATGTATCGGGGAGTAAAACCCATTTATTTCGATTCAACTAATGTGAGTGCCGATGACGTTGCACGTCAAGCATTAGCCGCACTGGCTACATCTGAAGATCTTAACAGCGGTGATATGGTGTTGATGACAAAAGGGGATTCAATGGAAACCATTGGTGGTACTAATACTTGTAAAATATTAATCGTTGCTTAGCAACATTGTTGAGTTGTTAGTCAATCAAATACCAGCCATCATTGGCTGATATTTGATTGCCACAATATAGTTTAATTCAAATGCTAAAGACTGGCTAAAATTTTATTGACACTTTCTTTAGCATCACCAAATAACATTTCAGTATTATCTTTGAAAAAGAGCGGGTTTTGTACACCAGCATAACCTGTTGCCATTGAGCGCTTAAACACGACAACACTGTCAGCATGCCACACTTCAAGAACTGGCATGCCTGAAATGGGACTTCCTGGCTCCTTCGCTGCAGGGTTAACCGTATCGTTCGCACCAATCACCAACACTACGTCCGTATCGGCAAAGTCATCGTTGATTTCATCCATCTCCATTACAATATCGTATGGCAATTTAGCTTCAGCCAAAAGCACATTCATGTGACCAGGTAACCGCCCCGCCACAGGATGAATAGCAAAACGCACATTCACACCTCGTTGACGTAATTTTTGAGTTATTTCTGCAACAGGGTATTGTGCTTGTGCCACCGCCATTCCATAACCAGGTGCAATGATGACATTACGTGCATTTTTCAACATGTCAGCGACCTCATCAGCCTGAATTTCACGGTGCTCACCCTGTTCTGCATCACTGCTGAGCACGGTGCCACTTTCGGTGCCAAAGCCCCCTAAAATAACTGAAATAAATGAACGATTCATTGCTTTACACATAATGTAAGAAAGAATCGCACCAGAACTACCGACTAATGCACCAGTGATAATCAACAGATCGTTACCTAACATGAAGCCCGCAGCTGCTGCTGCCCAACCTGAATATGAATTCAGCATAGACACCACAACAGGCATATCTGCGCCACCAATGGCAGACACCAAGTTATAACCAAATACAAAAGCGATTAAGGTCATAATAACTAATGCGCTAATGGCATCAGTTTGCATGTAATACCCCCCTAACATCACAGAAGCGGCAATCATACCTAAGTTTAACCAATGTGCACCAGGTAAGCTTTTAGGTGTACTGCTAACCAATCCGCGAAGCTTAGCAAATGCCACCACTGAGCCGGTAAAGGTAACGCCACCGATAAATATACCTAAGAAAACTTCAACATCATGAATTGTTTTCGCCACCGGATCGATATGCCCGGTCACAGCATCCATTAAGCTACCGTGATCTAATGTACTGGAGAAACCCACAAGCACCGCCGCCATCCCGACAAAACTGTGAAGAATAGCCACCAGCTCTGGCATCTCCGTCATTTCAACTTTCAGTGCTAAGCGCACACCAATGGCTGCACCGATGAGCATGGCACATGTAACGATCCAACTATTGCCTTCAATTTGAGTACTGGCAAGCGTCGCAACTATCGCAATCGCCATCCCGATAATACCCAAAATATTCCCACGCTGAGCGGTCTCTTGTTTACTTAAGCCTGCAAGACTGAAGATAAACAGGACAGCGGCAACCAAATAAGCTGCACTTAATAATCCTATAGACATATTCGTCAATTCCCTTAATCTTTACGGAACATTTTCAGCATACGCTGAGTCACGGTGAATCCACCGGCAATGTTAATCGAAGCAATCAATATCGCGATCCCAGATAAAATCAACACCACCGTATTGTCACTGTTCATCTGTACCAGCGCGCCGACGACAATAATGCCACTGATCGCATTAGTGACACTCATTAAGGGAGTATGCAATGAATGACTCACATTCCAAACCACGTAATAACCGACAACACATGAAAGTACAAACACGCTAAAGTGCTGCAGAAAATCCGTTGGCGCAGACTGAGCAATGAGGCCAAATAAGCCCACTGCAACCGTTGCGACTATCGGTTTAATCCAAGGATTACTTTTCTTCTCAACCACGTCAGCTTTTGCCTCTTGAACCCTTGCTTGTGGTTGTGCACTGACCTGGATAACAGGCGGCGGAAAGGTGATCTCCCCCGCGTTAACTGCCGTAACACCACGGATCACTTCGTCATCAAAGTTAATGTCATAATGGCCATTTTTCTCTGGCACCATCAGCTTGAGTAAATTCACCAAGTTAGTGCCGTATAATTGACTTGCCTGTGTTGGAAGCCGACGTGACAGTTCGGTATAACCCACAATCGTCACATCGTTAACAACGGCAACCTCACCGGGAACGGTCAGCTCACAGTTGCCCCCATTGGCAGCAGCCAGATCAACAATCACACTACCTGGCTTCATCAAGCCAACCATATCGGCTAAAATCAATTTTGGTGCAGGCTTTCCCGGAATAAGTGCAGTAGTAATGATAATATCAACGTCTTTAGCCTGCTCACGAAACAAGGCCATTTCAGCATCAATAAAGGCTTTACTCATGACTTTGGCATAACCATCACCAGAACCAGACTCCTCTTCAAAATCGACTTCTAAGAATTCTGCACCCATCGAGTGGATCTGCTCTTTCACTTCGGGGCGAGTATCGAAGGCGCGAACAATAGCCCCTAAACTCCCTGCAGTCCCTAAGGCTGAAAGACCGGCAACCCCCGCACCAATGATCAATACTTTGGCAGGCGGTACTTTCCCTGCCGCGGTAATTTGACCTGTAAAGAAACGGCCGAAATGGTTAGCCGCTTCAATAACAGCACGATATCCATCGACATTTGCTAATGAGCTACGGGCATCCAGGGATTGAGCCCGTGAAATACGTGGCACCATATCCATAGCAAGTAAATTAATGCCTTTTGTCTTACATTTTTCAAGCAACTCAGGATTCTGAGCCGGCCAGACAAAACTGGCAACCGTGGTGCCTGCTTGCATTAAATCGGCTTCGTCAATGCCACTCAGCGTGTCAATCGTCGGTGCATTCACTTTCAAAATAAGATCGGCTTGAAATGCTTTTTCAAGACTCACAATCTCAGCACCCGCTTCTTGATAAGCTTCATCTTTAAAATTGGCAGCTTCTCCAGCACCGCGTTGTACAACCACACTGAAACCCAATTTTTTAAGTTGAATAACAGTGGCTGGTGTCGCGGCTACCCGGCTCTCCTGATCAAGGATCTCCCTTGGTATTCCGATTTGCATAATGTTTTCCTGATGTCGATAGTGATAGTGAACTTCTCTACTGCAATTAACACACGCCTTGCACGATAACGCATTCGTTAATGTTTCATTATATTTTACGACAAGGCAATCAATAATACTCAAAAATCAGTTAAGCATGCCATAAAACCTAACAACAATAACAAGATATTTGGTTTATGAGTCAATAATTTTCAATAATTAAATTTAGCGCCATTTTAATCGACAAAACAGTCATCATGATGATGACTCACCCATTGATGCTCCCATACGCCTAGCTTAATCAATGTTTATCATCGCGACCTTAAGCTTGTTCAGATTGCTAAAAACCTGACCATAAACTAGTTTTACTTTAACGATGAAACAGAGTAATACACAAATGAAAGGCATCATTTTTTCTGAATTTTTAACTTTAGTTGAAGATAAATTTGGTTTAGACATTTGCCAGCAAATACTCGATGATAACAATGACACTGGTGCCTACACTAGCGTAGGTACCTACGACCATTTAGCACTGGTTAAGCTGATCGTCAGTCTTAGCAAATTAACCGGTATTTCCGTTGAGCAGCTCCAAGAAGTCTATGGCAAATCGATCTTCATTAATTTATACCAAAGTATGCCGGGACTGGAAGGAAAAACAAAATCCACATTTGAGTTTGTTAAGAGTGTAGAAGAATACATTCATATCGAAGTAAAAAAACTCTATCACAATGCAATGCCACCTGAATTCATCTTTATTTCGGAAACAAAAGCACAGCTGGTGATGGACTATCATTCAGCACGCTGTCTATCACATGTTTGTCTTGGATTATTGCATGGCTGTGCTGAGCATTTTAACGAGAAAATACACATTGATATGGATCCACTCAATCCTCAAGAGTCTGAAGTCCGATTTTGCCTAACGCTGGGCGAATAAACAATGTGTCTTACTATGAATAATGAAAATACTGAATTAAAGAAAAAAATCAGTTTACTGACTAAGAAAGTGGCTAGGGAACAGCAGGCAAGACTCGCAGCCGAAATGCTGTTAGATGAGAAAAGTCGTGAACTTTATCTAGCAAAACAACTGGTAGAAGACAATCTCCATATCGTGCAAGAAAAGTCTGATCAAGGCATGGCATTAATCACGCTAAAAAGTTATTTAGATTCTATTTTATTAAATTTCACCCAAAGTTTTCTCCAAAAACCCATGACCAATACATTACTTCAGTTATTGGTTGATGATCTTGCCGCTGTAGAAACATTCACCTCAGTGCTACTTACATTTATCGATACCAACGACAAAACACAGCACATCGTATTGAACTCCGGCTCTCCCTATCAATGGCATTCAATACCTAACCTTAAGGCATGTAACTGGAATAACAATGCCAATGAGATCACCATGTTTATCAACAGTGACGATACCTACTTAGGATCATTAAAAATTGCATTATCTGTTCCTATTCGTTGGACTGAAGTGATCGAAAAACAGCTGCTTCTTTTTACTGACATGCTCTGTGCAGCTTACCAAAGACAAGCCTTATTAGAACGCACATTAGCTCAGAAACAGCGTGCTGAACAATCCGAAAGTTCAACACGAGATTTTGTCGCCATGATCAATCATGAATTAAGAACACCACTCAATGGTTTATTAGGCAGTACAGAGCTGATGCTCCAAACACCAATGAGTGTATATCAAACCACCCTAATACAGACAATGTTCCAATCTGGTGAATTATTAAAAGTGATCATCAATGATTTATTAGACGTCAGTAAAATCAACGCGGGAATGCTGCAACTAAATGAAATCGCTTTTTCTACACAACAACTTTGCGACATGATCCGAGATTTGTTCAAAGCACCAACAATGGAGAAATCCCTCGATTTCGAATTTCATTATCACAACAACATACCTAACTATTTATTGGGAGATCCTGACAGAATTAAACAAATATTTGTCAATTTAATTGGCAATGCCATTAAGTTCACCGAAAAAGGTCAAATATCAGTAGAAGTCTACTGGTTAAATGAACGCTTTTATTTTTCTATCAGTGATACTGGATTCGGCATTGCTCCTGAGCACATAGATGCTATTTTTAAACCATTCACACAAGCTAACAATCGCAGTAATCGACACTTTGAAGGCACTGGGCTGGGCTTAACCATTTGCACCCTCTTAGTCAATGCAATGAATGGCAGCATCACCCTCAACAGTGATATTAATATAGGCAGTACATTTTCTGTTTCATTACCACTAAAAGAGATCCAAGCGCCTTCTCACCAGCTTGACACCGTTTCAACTACCTCTTTTAAACAGCTATCTATACTCGTTGTCGAAGACAGCCAGACCAATCAAATGCTCATTAAATTAATGCTGGCTAAACTTGAAATCACTCCTAAAATTCTATCCAATGGACAAGAAGCTCTTGATTATTTAGAAAAAAATGATGTTGACCTTATTTTAATGGACTGTCGAATGCCCATCATCGATGGTTATCAAGCCACTGCTGCACTTCGTGCTAAAGGCTATGTAAAACCCATTATTGCACTCACTGCAGGCACAACCTCAACCGAGCAAGACTTATGTAAAGCAGTCGGCATGAACGACTTGATAAGTAAACCCTATAAGATGCAAGAGCTAAGCGTCATGCTAACCAAATGGAAACCTAACAAAAACACACTTTAAACAATTATGAACGATAAACAACCGAATAATTAAACTTAAAAGCTGCGAGAAAATTTAAGTTTTATACCTGATTGAGCGTCACTCACCACTTTACAGGCATCCCTCAACTGCTGCCTGAGTAGCGACGACACATGTTTAGGTTTAAGGTAATTTGAAACTGGCACAGCATTAATATATTGCTCTCGCTGATTAGATAAGCGTATGTGGGCAATAAATTCATGAGCATCTGCCAAATTTAA
The DNA here is from genome assembly GCF_013248905.1 of Shewanella sp. VB17. Taxonomy (NCBI): domain Bacteria; kingdom Pseudomonadati; phylum Pseudomonadota; class Gammaproteobacteria; order Alteromonadales; family Shewanellaceae; genus Shewanella; species Shewanella sp. VB17. The sequence goes on along the minus strand of NZ_JABRVS010000001.1, from coordinate 2,516,948 downwards.
TCCGTCTTTTCGATTCATAATACCTTGTTCCATCAAGGCAAAAATCCGACGTGCTGTATTCACTTCTTTAATCCCAGCAGAAAGCGCATAAACACGAACAATATCATTAATTAATGCATTACCTTTATGTTTAAGATCTATTCCCTTCACTTCAGAACCATCACGTTCGACGACAAATTTATTAAAAAATCCCAAAGGAGGCGATACTCTCAAGGTATTATTTGTCATACCAGCAAGGAAAATATCATTATTATGAGTATTCGCTAATACCTTATCTTGTAAACTATCAAACAGCGAATTGGGGCCAAATACAGATCGCATATCAAAGAAAATACTGGCATTCATCAAGGCGTTAGGCTCTGGACTGTCAACCCAATGCATAAACTGCTGTCGCCATTGAGACAAGCTTAAGCGCCATTTAGGGTTCTGCGCCATAATATCACCAGGGCAATACATGTAACCACACTTATCTAAGCCGCGGCATACCGCCTTAGTTAAGGCATCAAAATAAGCAGATTGAGCTTCATTAGGCGCATGTTCCAACAATAAACCATTATCTTGATCTGAGCAGGCAGTCTGATCTTGTCTTCCTTGAGAGCCGAATGCTAACCAACAAAACGCCATCGGAGCCTCACCCAGCAACTGCTGATTCAATATGATCAAACGCCGCGTCAAAGCATCGCTAACAGAGGTCAACACTCGACCTATCTCCTCAGCTCTCGCCTCTGTAGTGATTAAGTTTTGCAACAGTAATGGGATCTGCTTACTCACCGAAATAAGACTGTCGACATTGCTCTGGCGTTCTATTTCACCAATAAGCAACAGAGGCTGAGCGCTTCTGCCTTTAAAAATATCACTTTTGGTCAATATTCCGATCACTTTGTGATCATCAACAATAGGCAGATGCCGAATGCTATGCTCATTCATCAAGAGCATGGCTTCAAACACTAATGCATTCGACTCCAGTGTATGAGGCTCTGGAGTCATGGCTTCCTGCACAGAGCAGCGACCATCTTTGCCTGCTGCCAGTATTCGATTACGCATATCGCTGTCAGTTAATACACCACAGAGTTTGCCATTATCAAGCACCAAAACAGAGGAGACACCAGCACCGCGCATCTTTTTTGCCACTTCACTCACACAAATATTCACATCAACCATCAAGGGAGAGTGGGACATCAAGGCACTCACTCGACTACTCCTTGTTAGCTCTTTCGCGCTAAGCTTAGCTTGATCACGAAGACGTTTAGCAAAAGCTCGGTTAAAGTAACGATCAAACGGCCGACTCTCGGCGCGTAAATAGTCAAAGGTATCGGAATCAAGATGGTACACCACTGCATCGGCTAAGATCCGAATACGATTACTGACCTTTTCGCCGGACAGAAGCGAAGGAAAACCAAAGTAATCCCCTTCACCTAAGCGGTCAAGTAATTCACCTTCCTCGCTTCTCACCTCAAAAGCACCACGACGGACAATATAAAGCAGCGGCTCTACCTCATCAAAAGGAATAAAAGTCGAAGCTTGACTATAATAACCCACACGTAAACTTTTACAGCATCGATCTAACGTGGCACTAGATAAAGTATCAAAGGGATCAAGTCCCTGAATAAAATCAGTAATGAGTTGAAGTTCACTTGTATCCATAAATCGATTGTCACAATTTTAAAGAAGAAATTTTAGAGATAAAAATTATACCTAACTCAATTTGGTTCAGATATTCGACTTAAGGCGAGTATCCTACTTAAACATTAACAAAAATAACATTAAAAAATAATAGTATCAATTATTTATAATGTTAATGCGGATGTTGGACTTGATTTTTTTTATTCAATTTATGATATGAAAAACGATAAGTTACAAAAAAATTACAATTTAAAAAATAATCACAAAGAAACAAACACAAAAAAACAACACAATAGTGATCTAGACTTTTCTCATTAAGGTTAATAACTAAACAAGTTATAATAACCCCAATTATAACATCGGTTTTAGCCAAATTATTAGCTGTTTTAAATACACCATAAATAAAAATGACACACATCATTTAATGATTTTTAAATAAGTAAAGTTCATCAGATAAATAGTTAGTGTCGATTTTATCTAGTTATTATCTGCAATTAATTACTGGGTCTAATTTACAGCTTAATTATGATAAATGTTACCGTCGAAAAATAGCATTTGCTCTACTTCATTGGTCTTCGCCTCTGCTGTATCATTCACAATATCTTGAGGACTTGCACTCAATAATACGCACTCATCCGATCTCAGATTAACGAAATGAATATAGAGGGCTTACATCACCAAAAACATGGTGATGTAAGCATTTAACAACACAAAGAGCGCCGCTGCACTCTTATTAGCATTGATAAGTTATTCAGTGATCATGTGCTTCGCCGCCTCCCTTTGGAAAACGGATCGATTCAATCATATTCACCACATCAAGCGGAATAGCTGTAGTCATTTTACTCACCGAAAATGCTATAGCAAAGTTAACTAACATGCCTAACATCCCTATACCTTCGGGTGAAATTCCCCACAACCAATGCTCCGCATTGTTCAGTTCTGGGTGGATAAACTTAAAGAACATAATGTAAAAGGCAGTAAACAGTAACCCAATGACCATGCCGCTGATAGCCCCCTCTTTATTGATTGTCTTAGAAAAAATGCCCATGATAATCGCCGGAAACAAAGATGATGCCGCTAAACCAAATGCTATCGCCACCACTGCGGCAACAAATCCAGGAGGGTGAATACCAAAATACCCTGCCATTACTATTCCCAAAGCCGCAGCAATACGCGCAAACATCAGCTCTTTTCGATCAGAAATATCAGGCATTAAGTTTTTCTTCAACAAATCATGGGCGACCGATGTCGAAATCACCAACAACAAACCCGCCGACGTTGACAGTGCCGCCGCTAACCCCCCTGCGGCCACAAGAGCAATCACCCAAGCAGGTAAGTTTGCAATTTCTGGTGTGGCTAACACCATAATATCACGATCTATTTTTATTTCGTTGCGGTCATCTTTAGCATAGTAAATTTTACCATCCGCGTTCTTATCATCCCACTCAATCAGACCCGTTTTCTGCCAGTTCTTAATCCATTCTGGCGCAGTTTCATAGGCTACACCTGTCGACTCTGGACCATTAATCGTTTCAATCATATTCACGCGAGAGAATGCCCCCAATGCTGGAATGGTCGTGTACATAATCGCTATAAAGACCAGCGCCCACCCCGCAGAAATACGCGCATCTTTCACTTTAGGCACAGTAAAGAAACGCACAATCACATGGGGTAAACCCGCAGTACCAAACATCAAAGCACCCGTGATAAAAAACACATCAACCGTACTTTTTGTACCTTGAGTATATTGAGAAAAACCCAATTCGGTCGACAGACCATCGAGCTTATCAAGCAAGTAAACGCCGGTATTATTCCCTGCAGCATCGACCAACTCAGCACCAAAACCAATTTGTGGAAAAATATGCCCTGTCATCATCACAGAGATAAAAATTGCGGGGACCATAAAAGCAAAAATAAGCACGCAATATTGGGCAACTTGCGTGTAAGTGATCCCTTTCATCCCCCCCAATACCGCATAAAAGAAAACCACTGCCATACCGATATACACCCCCGTGTCTATTTCAACCTCTAAGAAACGTGAAAATACCACTCCCACGCCACGCATTTGCCCTGCAATATACGTAAAACAGATAAAAATGGCACAGATCACGGCCACTGTACGAGCAGTTTGAGAATAATAACGATCACCAATAAAATCTGGCACGGTAAATTTGCCGAATTTACGTAAGTAAGGAGCCATGCATAAAGCCAGTAATACATATCCCCCTGTCCACCCCATCAAATAAACTGAGCCATCATAGCCAGTAAATGAAACAATGCCGGCAAGGGAAATAAAAGAAGCTGCCGACATCCAATCTGCCGCTGTTGCCATGCCGTTCATCACGGGATGCACCCCACCACCAGCCACATAAAATTCTTTTGTTGAACCCGCTCTAGACCAGATCGCAATCCCAATATAAAGGGCAAACGTCACCCCAACAATTAAATACGTTAACGTTTTTACATCCATCACTTCATTCCTTTTCTAGCCCAATGTTAGTCTTCCTGAACCTGATATTTTTTGTCTAATGCATTCGCTTTCACAACATAAACAAAAATCAGCGCCACAAACACGTACATCGCTCCTTGTTGTGCAAACCAAAAGCCTAACTTGAACCCCATAAAATGAATGTCATTGAGTACATCAACCAGTAAAATACCACAGCCAAACGATACCCCAGCCCAGATGGCCAATAACCCCAATACTAAGCGTAAGTTTTCACGCCAGTAACTTTCCGCCTTGTCGTTACTTTCAAAACTCATAATGACTCCTTTAATTAATTTTTATTATTCAGCCCTTGTTAATCTATCAAGCTGCTGGCCAACAAGAATCAAGACTTTAGTCTAACGTTAACGTCAGGCCCAATAAAAAATAACAACTAAACCTTAAATAACAACAAATTAAGCACTGACGTTAACGTAATCTTATTTAATTTTCATAATGAAGACGAGACTAAGGTCTCATAAAAATTTAGGTCTGAGGATGATAAATCCGCTGAACTTTATCCAGATCCAGGGTATTGAAATCAATATTCGGATAGGCGCGCCTGATTTATAAGGCCACCTGATTATTATTTATCTTTATTAAGGAGCAACAAATACCTCTGGTTTTACTACCTTAACCTTGATACAAATCTGAAGTTCTAATCGTTTCGGTTAGTTGTGTACACCTCACTTCCCATGGCTTAATTCAAACCCTGCCGTTAACCAATACCGTTCTAACTTCCACTTAGTCGGGGTGATAGAGGTTTTTTAAATCTGCTGGATTTTCAAGCTTCGCTGGGCAAAAAAATGCCAGAAAGCTTAACTTACTGGCATTACCACTAAAGACCCTTTAATCCTAAGCAAATCTGTCACATTAGCCTAAATAGCAAATATCAGGCTTTTTTAAATAACAAAGAGCCATTAGTACCGCCGAAGCCAAATGAATTACATAGGGCGTACTCGAATTTATGTTCACGTGCGGTATGAGGCACAAAATCTAAATCGAAGCCTTCATCCGGGTTGTCCAAGTTCAAGGTCGGAGGGATCATTTGATCCCTAAGGGCAAGTAAGGTAATAATTGCTTCCATCGAACCTGCAGCACCTAAAAGATGCCCAGTCATCGACTTCGTCGAGCTGACTAACAATTGATAGGCATGCTCACCAAACACTGATTTAATCGCTGCCACTTCCGCTTTGTCACCTGCTGGCGTCGAAGTACCATGGGCATTAATGTACCCGATTTGTTCTCTAGCCAGTTTGGCATCATTGATGGCATTGATCATGGCTGCACCTGCACCTTCACCATCAGCTGGCGGTGATGTCATATGAAAAGCATCCCCACTCATGCCAAAACCGACAAGCTCACCATATATAGTCGCCCCACGAGCTTTAGCATGCTCATATTCTTCCATTACCATCACGCCAGCACCATCACCGATAACAAAACCATCACGATCTTTGTCCCAAGGGCGGCTTGCAGCGAGAGGATCATCATTGCGCGTAGAAAGGGCTTTTGCCGACGCAAAACCACCGACAGCGAGCGGGCACGTCGCATCTTCTGCGCCCCCAGCAACCATGATGTCTGCATCACCATAGGCGATAGTACGAGCGGCAAAACCGATATTATGCACACCGGTCGTACAAGCTGTGGTGACGGCAAAGTTAGGTCCCTTCATACCATATTTGATAGAAAGATGACCCGAGATCATGTTGATAATAATACTGGGTACGAAAAATGGAGAAATTTTGCGAGAACCGCCTTTTAATAGGGCCATATGTCCCTGCTCAATCAGTGGCATTCCGCCAATGCCTGCACCAATGGCCACCCCCACTCTTGAACTATCGATTTTATCCATGTCAAGAGCAGAGTCTGTCACCGCTTGTATACCAGCAGCCATCCCATACTGGATAAAAAGATCCATTTTACGCGCATCTTTTCGAGACATGTATTGCTCAACATCAAAATCTTTGACTGAGCCGCTAAAACGAGTCGTAAACTCGCTAGCATCAAATTTGGTTATGGGCGCAATACCACTCTGACCAGAAAGCAACGCTTTCCAGCTTGAATCGACGGTATTACCTACTGGAGTGACTAGGCCTAGGCCTGTTACGACTACACGACGTTTAGACACACTTTCACCTATATAACATTGAATTGATCGACAACAGTGATTAGACACTGCTTTATGATTACTTGGAAGGGGTAATGAATAGAAGACTGGGACAGATAATGCGAATCACTAGAAACAAAAACAGGCAACATAAATGCTGCCTGTTTTCTAGAATTCAGGATTACTGATTCTTTGAAACGTAATCAACAGCTGCTTGAACAGTCGTGATCTTTTCAGCTTCTTCATCAGGGATCTCGGTATCAAACTCTTCTTCTAGAGCCATAACCAACTCAACCGTGTCCAGAGAATCTGCACCCAAGTCGTCAACGAAAGATGCAGCAGACTTAACGTCCTCTTCTTTAACACCCAGTTGCTCAATAATGATTTTCTTTACACGTTCTTCGATGTTGCTCATTAGTTTTCTTTCCTATTCAAATTACGTACTTGCGTAAGATTGCGAGTAGTTTATTCAATTTGACACACAATGCAAGCTTAACTTTCGCAGTTTGACCACGAAATAAGCTTTTATTGATGCTAAACATCAATAAAATAAAGTGCTATCAGCTTATCACATTTATACCATATACATGCCACCATTCACATGGAGAGTTTCTCCTGTGATGTACGCAGCAGAGTCTGAAGCTAAAAACACCACAGCATTGGCGATCTCTTGTGCTTGACCAAGTCTCTCCATCGGCACTTGAGACATTATACCCTTTTGTTGCTCTTCAGTCAGCTCATCTGTCATATCTGTCTGGATAAATCCAGGAGCAACAGCATTGACTGTTATTTGACGAGATGCAACCTCTCTAGCAAGTGATTTGGTAAATCCTATCAAGCCAGCTTTCGCTGCGCAATAGTTTGTTTGCCCTGGATTACCCATAGAGCCTACAACAGAACCGATATTAATGATACGTCCATTGCGTTTTTTCATCATCGGACGCATAACGGCTTTAGAGGTGCGAAATATCGATGTAAGGTTGGTATCAATGATATCACCCCATTCATCTTCTTTCATCCGCATTAACAAATTATCACGTGTAATACCGGCATTGTTAACTAAAATATTAACGTCGCCCTCTTGTGCTTTTATCGCGGCAAATAAATCAGTCACCGACTGGCTATCCGTCACATTTAAAACAAGTCCTAGGCCATTATCACCTAAATACTCTTGTATGAGTGCCGCGCCGCGCTCACTTGTCGCGGTACCAACCACTCTTGCACCGGCTGCCACCAATGTTTCAGCAACTGCACGACCAATACCACGGCTAGCGCCAGTAACTAAAGCAATTTTGCCAGTTAAATCTATATTCACACTCATTAAAATCTCCTACTCGGTCAATATCGCGAGTGATGCCACATCGTTCACTGCTTTGCCTACAAGTGAACGTTCAATTCGTTTTGTCAGTCCTGTAAGGACTTTACCTGGTCCAATTTCAAACACGTGTGTCACACCCATTTTTGCCATCGCTGTAACAGTATCAGACCAAAGCACAGGGCAATAAAGTTGCCTAACTAGCGCACTTTTAATGGCTTTTGCTGATGTCGGCGAAGCAACATCAACATTATTTATGACACTAATGTTAGGCGTTTTAAACGTGATAGAATCCAAAGCCAGAGCCAATTTTTCAGCCGCTGGGCGCATCAATTCACAATGAGAAGGCACACTAACAGGTAAAGCAACGGTCATTTTAGCACCTGCTGCCTTACACAATACCGCCGCTCGTTCAACGGCAGCTTTAGTGCCTGCGATCACGACTTGACCAGGACTATTATAATTAACGGGACAGACGACGTCACCTTCTGATGCTTCTTCACAAGCTTTGACAATCATATGGTTATCTAAACCAATGATGGCAAACATCGCGCCACTGCCAACCGGCACCGCTTGTTGCATTAACTTGCCACGTAATTCAACGAGTTTCACCGCATCAACAAAATCAATGACACCCGCACAGACTAAAGCTGAGTACTCACCTAAACTGTGCCCTGCCAATACATTCGGTAAAGCTTTTCCACTGGCTTCAAATACACGCCATATTGCAACACTTGCCGTCAACAATGCGGGTTGAGTTTTATCTGTTTCATTTAGCGTTTCAGCAGGTCCTTGTTGTACAAGTTCCCAAAGGTCATACTCTACAATCTCACTTGCTTGACTAAAAGTCTGAGCAATAATTTCATGTTCACTAGCAAGTTCAGCCAACATTCCAACCACTTGTGAACCTTGACCAGGGAAGATAAAAGCTGAATTATTCATAAATTCTACCTATTGTATTCAAGATAATTAATCGCTACTTTAATGCAATAATTAAAAACGAACTAATGCACTGCCCCAAGCAAATCCCGCTCCAAATGCTTCAAGCATGAGTAGCTGACCACGCTGTATACGACCATCTCTAACAGCCTCGTCAAAGGCAATAGGAACAGATGCTGCCGAAGTATTACCGTGTTTGGCCAGGGTGAGAACCACTTTATCTAAACTCATGTTGAGCTTTTTAGCGGTGGCTTTAATAATGCGGAAGTTAGCTTGATGTGGAATTAACCAATCAATGTCAGACTTATCAATGTGATTAAGCTCTAGGGTTTCGGTGACAACCCGTGACAGTTGCGTGACTGCTACTTTAAATACATCATTGCCTTTCATCTTCATATACCCCATGTCTTGCGATGGCTCATGACCACGTGGAGGCAATGAACATTTAAGCAAATCAGCTTGCCGACCATCAGCATAGATATGAGTCGATAGAATACCAGGTTCAGTTGAAGCTCCAACAACAACCGCTCCAGCACCATCACCAAATAGAATAATCGTGCTGCGATCTGCGGGCTCACAAAGACGTGATAATACATCAGAACCAACCACTAAGACTTTTTTAGCCATACCAGATTTGACATACTGATCAGCAACAGACAATGCATATACAAAGCCTGAACACGCAGCAGCGATGTCGAAAGCTGGAATAGTATCAACCCCTAGCATAGCTTGAATTTCACATGCAGCAGCAGGAAAAGCATGGCTTGCACTTGTGGTACCACAAACGATCATATCAAGTTGATTAGCCTCAATACCAGCCATGTCAAGGGCTTTTTTGGCGGCTTCAAAACCCATGGTCGATACCGACTCATCAGTCGCTGCGATCCTGCGCTCAGAGATCCCTGTACGTTCAACAATCCACTGGTCATTGGTTTCTACCATTTTTTCCAGATCCTGATTGCTGCGTACCTGTGCTGGCAGATAACTGCCCGTTCCAAGAATTTTTGTATGCATATTTTAGGAAATATCAGTTGTTTATATCTAAAAGAATAGACTCAAGACGTTCTTCAATCATCTTAGGCAGTCTACATTGTGCTTCGGTCACTGCAAGCATAATCGCTTGCAAATACGCAGATTCATCGGCACTGCCGTGGCTTTTGACTACGATGCCCCGTAATCCTATCAAACTTGCACCGTTATAGTGGTCGGGGTTCATCTGTTTAAGAATAGAATTTATACGCGGTGCGATCAATTTAGCCATCAAGCGCACAAAAAAACCTTTGGTCAATCCATTTTCTAATTGATTAACTAATAATGTAGCGATCCCTTCAGAGGTTTTTAATGTAATATTGCCTACAAATCCATCACAAACAATCACATCAACATTGCCTGAATACAGTTTATTCCCTTCTATAAAGCCCACATAATTTATTTGCGGGCATTGTTGCAGCAACTGTCCTGCTTGCTGCACCTGATCATTACCTTTTATTTCTTCAATACCCACATTAAGAAGCGCAACTTGCGGATTTTCTTTTTTATCTATGACTTCACAAAGCACTGATCCCATCACTGCAAACTGAAATAATGTATCTGAACAGCAAGAAACATTGGCTCCCAAATCTAGCAGATAAACTGGGGTTTTATTGACTGCGGGTAATCGACTAATTAACGCAGGCCTATCAATGCCTGGTAGGGTTTTTAGCAGTACTTTCGCAATGGCCATCAGTGCTCCGGTATTACCGGCACTTAAGCAAGCTTGCGCTTTACCGTCACGCACTAACTCAATCGCCAATCGCATGGAACTTTGCTTTCGATTTCGGAGTGCATGCGCTGGACGATCTGACATACTGACCATTTCTGCCGTATGGATAATGTCAATACGTTGTCGAATACAAGGTTCTACATGAATTAAAAAAGGATCGATATCTGTTTGATTGCCAACAAGAATAACACTTAAGAAGGGGTATAAATTAAGTGCCTGCAAGGTTGCAGGCACTGTGACGCAGGGGCCATAATCACCCCCCATCACATCTAACGCAAGCGTTAGATCTGTCATAAAAGTATCAACAATTACTTGTTAATAACCTTTACGCCACGGTAGAAACCATCAGCAGTCACGTTGTGACGACGGTGTAGTTCACCACTCGTTGCATCCACTGATAACTGAGCAGTGCTCAATGAATCGTGTGAACGGCGCATTCCGCGCTTCGAACGAGATTTTTTACTCTTTTGTACAGCCATTTATCTGTCTCCTAGATTACTTGCTCTTCAGTTTTTCTAACACTGCAAACGGATTTGGACGCTCCTCTTGAGAGGGTTCAATTTCGCCTACTACTATGTCTTGATCACCTTGGTTACAACTTTCGTCGGCATGCATTGGGATCAAGGGCATAGCGACTATCAATTCATCTTCAATCAATTGATGCAGACGAACTTCACCTATATCATCGCACTCAATAGGATCATACGCATCCGGGAGCTCATCGATTTCAACCTCATTCTCACAAGGAGTAAAATTAAAATCGACCGTAACCTTTGTGCTATATAGTGTCATGCAGCGTTGACAATGTAGAGTGAGCTCCGTCACAGCCTTCCCTTTAAGGTAGACTATCCCCTGTATATCCTCGCCACATTCCAATGACACTACCACATCGGAACAGTCTCCGGCACTTAACTCATTTAATCGCTTTAAATGCTTGCCAGGGATCACACCTTCATAAGAAAGTTGACTAGCCGCAGCGCGTATTGGATCAATTGAAACCGGTATTTTTACTGTTTGCATAAGGCGCGCATTTTATAGTTTGAAATCCTTAGAGTCAAAGGAAATTAGCTATCTTGGTGAAGATAGGCTAATTCAATTACATTTTTAACTCTAACAACATAAATTAATCAATGATAAATTTTACCTAAGCATGGGCATTTACTCAAGTGTCTCACGCTTAAAATAAAAGCGAACGGACCTTTTTTATCCTTAATAAACAAAAAATGTCCTCCTTTAAAAGATGAAAAAGGATAAACTTGACATCAAAATAGGCTCAAATTGAAAATGTGAATGCTTATTATGTTTTCAACTGTCATTTACATGGAACCTGATTATGTCAGCTCAGCTAATACTCGCTTCAAGCTCACCCTTTAGAAAACAACTACTCGAAAAGCTGAATATCCCCTTCGAAACTTGTTCACCCAATATTGATGAATCAGCGCATCTAAACGAATCCCCTGAAGCCTTAGTGATGCGCCTAGCGCAAGAAAAAGCAATTGCAGCAGCTTCTGCTTACTCACAAGGACTCGTGATTGGCTCAGATCAAGTCGCAGTGATCAATAAACGCATTGTCGGTAAGCCTCTTACCCATGAAAATGCCGTCAAACAACTCACTCAGGCCTCAAACCAGATCATCACATTTTATACCGGGCTAACTGTGCATAACATCAATACAGGTCACAATGACACTCGATTTGAAACCTTTAACGTGCACTTTAGAGCATTAACACAGGCACAAATCGAATACTATTTACACACTGAACGCCCTTATTTTTGTGCTGGCAGTTTTAAATGTGAAGGATTGGGCATTGCGTTATTTACCCAATTAGAAGGAAAAGATCCTAACACGTTAATCGGTCTGCCTTTGATCACCCTAATTGATATGCTTGAATTGCAAAATTACCACGTTCTAGCATCAAACTCGGCAAGCTAGAAGCGTTGTGTTGGACATTAGCTGATAACAATACCGGCGAGACGGTTAGTGACCTAAATAGTTGAGTAAGTCCAGTGGGGCATTAATCATCGCTTTGGGATTAGCGCGACTTAATTTACTTGTACCATGAGCACCGTAGCTCACACCAATAGCATCAACTCCAGCACTATTTGCCATATTAAGATCATGCAATGAATCACCTATCATGAGACACTGTTCTGGCGTCACATGACGCTCAATTAACAGTTGATTGATCATCTCAGGGTTAGGCTTACTTAGCGCTTCATCTGCGCAACGACTCGCAATAAAATAATGACCTAACCCCGTCTCATTTAACACGCGGGTTAACCCCGCTCTGGCTTTTCCTGTCGCAACAGCAAGCTGATAGCCTTTTTGATCGAGTTGTTGTATTAGTGACTCTGCTCCCTCAAACAAAGGACTCGGTGTATCATTGAGCTCAAGGTATTGCTGACGATATAGTTCAATCATCTTGTTATAAATGACATCATCCAGATTATCATGCAAAGTATGAAGTGCTTTATGCATCGATAACCCAATAATATCTCGCACTGCTGACTCTGACGGAACGGCCAACTCAAGAGAGCGTGAAGACGCCTGTATACACGCAACGATTTTTCCGACAGAGTCCATCAAGGTTCCATCCCAATCGAATATTAACAGCTGATATTGCTTCATACTTTTACCAATTTATCTAATGTTTTAATAAGCACAACATCCAAAGGGGCCTTGACTACCATCACTTCTTCTGTGCCTGGATGGATAAACCTCAATTGCGCCGCATGCAGAAACAAACGGTTAAGCCCAAGCGCTCGCAAACTGTCATCATATTTTTGCTCACTGTACTTGTCATCACACGCGATAGAATGACCTGCATGTTGACAATGGACCCTAATTTGGTGCGTACGACCTGTTACAGGGCTAGCTTGGATAAGTGTGCTGCCCTGATAACGTTGTAAAATCTTAAAACGAGTTTCACACTCTTTGCCTTCTTGATTGACACGTACAATACGCTCACCAGACTTCAAGGTTAGCTTAAGCAATGGCGCCTTTATCGCTTTATCTTTTGCCTGCCAAGTTCCCTTGACTAAGGCCTGGTAATCTTTTTGCATTTTTTTAAATCTAAGTTGATCATGTAAATGCCTTAAAGCACTGCGTTTCTTAGCTATCAGTAGCACCCCTGAAGTATCTTTATCAAGACGATGCGCTAATTCCAAAAATTTCTGCAGTGGTCGAAGCGCACGCATCGCTTCAATAATACCAAAATCCACACCACTTCCACCATGAACAGCAAGCCCGGCAGGTTTATTTAGCACGATAATATGCTTATCTTCAAACAAAATACGCTCTTCAAGCTGTGAGACCTGACTCAATTTAGCTGAAGGACCTGGGCATTGTTCCTTATCAGAGACCCGTACTGGTGGGATCCTCACAATATCGCCATCTTGCAGCTTATACTCAGGTTTAATACGTTTTTTATTGACCCTAACTTCACCTTTACGCACGATTCTATAAATCATACTTTTAGGCACACCTTTTAATTTAGCTAAGAGGTAATTGTCGATACGTTGCCCGAGATTATCTTCATCAATAGTAACGAACTGGACTTGAGCTTTTGGAGATTCGGTATTCATTATGTGCCTATATCTATATCTGAAAGCGCATTATACAGCAAATTATCAGAACTTTGAGCCTTTCCATTTGCTGAATTTAGTGATTATTGCTATATTCCATCCGTGGTTGGGTATAATCAGTAGACAAGTTGTTTACAAAAACCTCAACAATAGCGAAATAAGTGGAGACTAAAATGTTTCTCATCTGTAGCAAATCATTGATTTGCAAGTCGTTTTATATGAAATCTAAAGTAAGTGTTAACGACTAAACAGCATGATAAACCCACATGACAACGTGGTTTCTCCAACAATCGCACCCCAAATTCGAAGATTAATTTTAACTTATCATCAAATGAACACGATTCGATTTTGGCATTAACGGAAAGTATTGAATAATTTATTGGGTTGGTTGATATTTTACAACGAACCCCTTGTTTTTAAAAGTAAAAGACAAGCCATAAATGGATGCGACACGCAGAGAATGCGTCTTACAGAAATGCGCACCTTGCCTAGACACTTGCCGTGAGGCTCTGTTATGAATGCTAGGCCCGTAATGCAACGAAAAAATCATTTGATGACCCTATTTTAGAAGAATTACGTCATAATGAAACGGATGTTAATTAATGCAACTCAATCTGAAGAGTTGCGCGTTGCCCTTGTTGATGGGCAACAACTGTATGATCTTGATATTGAAAGTCCTGGTCATGAACAGAAGAAAGCCAATATTTACAAAGGTAAAATTACCCGAGTAGAACCCTCACTTGAAGCCGCGTTTGTTGATTACGGTGCAGACCGTCACGGCTTTTTACCACTAAAAGAAATTGCAAGAGAGTACTTTCCTAAAGGCTATTCTTTTCAAGGTCGCCCTAACATTAAAGAGGTGATCAAGGAAGGACAAGAAGTTGTTGTTCAGATAGATAAAGAAGAACGTGGCAACAAAGGTGCTGCGTTAACCACCTTTATCAGTCTTGCAGGTTCTTACTTAGTTCTGATGCCAAATAATCCTCGTGCAGGCGGTATATCTCGTCGCATTGAAGGTGACGAGCGCACAGAGTTAAAGACGGCATTATCCGAGCTTGAAGTCCCACATGGTATGGGCTTGATCGTACGTACTGCAGGTGTAGGTAAAGATTCTGCTGAGTTAAAATGGGATCTAAAAGTTCTAGAACATCACTGGACAGCGATTAAAGAAGCAGGAGAGAGTCGTGCCGCTCCTTTTCTGATCCACCAAGAAAGTAATGTAATAGTCAGAGCTATCCGTGATTATTTACGTCGTGATGTCGGTGAAGTGCTTGTCGATCACCCACGAATTTTTGAAGAAGCTAAACAACATGTTGCCCTAGTGCGTCCTGATTTTGTCGATCGCATTAAACAATATGAAGCCGAAGTGCCACTTTTCACACATTATCAAATAGAAACCCAAATAGAGTCGGCTTTTCAACGTGAAGTTCGCCTTCCGTCAGGGGGATCGATTGTGATCGATCCCACCGAAGCACTTACCTCTATCGATATTAACTCTGCCCGTGCAACTAAAGGCAGCGATATTGAAGAAACCGCACTCAATACGAATCTTGAAGCGGCTGATGAAATAGCCAGACAACTTCGCCTGCGTGATTTAGGCGGGCTTGTGGTGATTGATTTCATCGATATGACACCCGTGCGCCATCAACGTGAAGTTGAAAACAGAATGCGTGATGCCGTGCATCATGACAGAGCACGTGTTCAATTAGGTCGGATCTCTCGTTTCGGTCTAATGGAAATGTCTCGCCAACGTCTGCGACCTTCTCTTGAAGAATCAGCTGCTCACTTATGTCCACGCTGTCATGGCCAAGGTACAATTCGTGGTACTGAGTCA
This sequence comes from Shewanella sp. VB17, assembly GCF_013248905.1. NCBI lineage: Bacteria > Pseudomonadati > Pseudomonadota > Gammaproteobacteria > Alteromonadales > Shewanellaceae > Shewanella > Shewanella sp. VB17. The sequence goes on along the minus strand of NZ_JABRVS010000001.1, from coordinate 2,501,295 downwards.
TTAGCTCTGTCCATTTTGCGCCTTATGGAAGAAGAAGCAATTAAAGAAAACACATTACAAATAGAAGCAGTTGTACCTGTTGATGTTGCTGCCTTTCTTCTCAACGAAAAACGTAAAGCCATTCGGATCACTGAGCAGCGTCATGATGTTGAAATCTATGTTATCCCTGATCCCAACATGACAACACCGGATTACCGTGTATCACGTCACCGTAAAGATGATCAGATCCATGAATCAAGTTATAAGTTGCTTGGACAGCCTGAAACTGAACTTTATGAGCCTAGAAAATTAGAGCGTGCAGCCCCTCCTAAGCCTGTACTGACTGGTTTTTCTACCCCCATAAAAACAATTGCTGACATGTCTCCAAAAACCACTCAGGAAAAAGCGAAAAAGCCAGGTCTACTTGCTCAGTTTTTCTCTGCTATCGGTGCAATGTTTAAATCGGAAGAGAAAGAAGAGCCTAAAAAAGCTCAGAAATCAACAAACAGTAATCAAAACAAACATGCCCAACGTAATACTCGTCGCAATGACCGTCGTCCACGTGATGATAAAGAACAATCTAGCGATAAAAGAGAACGTACTTCTCATACTAAGGCAACGGACTCAAATAAAGAGATCTATGCTAAAAAGGACAAGGACGAGCAAACCAAGCGTCCGCCTCGTCAGAATAATAAAGCGAAACAAGCTATAGATAAGACTGACGAAACTGTCGAACAACCAAAACAAGAGGTCGCTAGAGAACGTCGCCAACGTCGTAACATGCGCCGTAAAGTACGCGTTGAAAATGAGCAAACTGACGTTGTTGCAACTTCTTCAACCAAACAAGAGATAGAATCAAAAACACATGATGAAAAACAAGCTCGTCCTAAGCGTCAGCCAAGAAAAGCCAAGCCGAAGACGCAGCAAGATGAGGTAACAGTAAAAGCCACTGAAAATCTTGACCAGATTGACGTGATAAAAACTGAATCAAGCCACATCAGTATAGAAACTCCGCAAACTGAACTGGCTCGTCCCGATATTGATGTGACAGCACAGGAGCTGGACATCAAGGACATAGCAGCAAAATCAGTAGATACTTCACCTCAAGAGGTTGATGAAGACAAAGAAGCGACTGAGTCTCGTGAAGGCCAACGTCGTAATCGTCGCAGTCCACGTCATCTTAGAGCTGCAGGGCAACGCCGTCGTAAAGATGAAGACACGACTGAAGCTTCTGGTGACAGGACACCCATTTTCATTCCAAATGAAACTGAAGTGAGAAACCAAGCCAATGAATCAACAGCTGCTTCAATTAAGGCGGTAGCACTAACTGAATCCTCTGTAAAAATAGGATCCACAGCGCCAACTAAGCCTGAAGTGTCAATGACAAATGTCGAGACGATACCGACTGACATTACGACCAAGCCTGACGCACCAGTGAAAGCAGAGTCAACTTCTGCAGCCATTGCGACCAAGCCTGACGCACCAGTGAAAGCAGAGTCAACTTCTGCAGCCATTGCGACCAAGCCTGACGCACCAGCCAAAGCAGCGACAACTTCTGCAGCCATCGCGACCAAGCCTGACGCACCAGTCAAAACAGCGACGACCTCTGCGGCCATTGCAACCAAGCCGGACGCGCCAGTCAAAGCAGCGACAACTTCTGCGGCAATTGCAACCAAGCCGAACGCACCAGTCAAAACAGCGACGACCTCTGCGGCCATTGCGACAAAACCGGACGCACCAGTCAAAGCAGCGACAACCTCTGCGACCATCGCGACAAAACCGGACGCACCAGTCAAAGCAGCGACAACCTCTGCGACCATCGCGATCAAACCGGACGCGCCTGTGAAAGTAGAGATGACCTCTGCCGCCATTGCGACCAAACCGGACGCGCCTGTGAAAGTAGAGATGACCTCTGCCGCCATTGCGACCAAACCGGACGCGCCTGTGAAAGTAGAGATGACCTCTGCCGCCATTGCGACCAAACCGGACGTGCCAGTGAAAGCAGTGACAAACTCTGCCGCCATTGCGACTAAACCTGACGCACCAGTGAAAGCAGCGGCTGTATCTGCAGCTCAACCTGTGTCCACTGTTGACCGCTCACCAGCACCAGAGCCGATGAAAGCTAAACCAGCTAACAAAAGTCGTTTTGGGACCATGGTGACATCTGATATGACTAAACCCGTGGTAGGGAACAGAGAAAATATTGCCACCCCAATGGGTCGTCAATATCAAGCCTCTGACAACGCTCAGCCAGTGAGAGTCACCAATAATACAAATACAGCAAATTCGGAAATGATTAAACCATAATCTATAGTTAACCTGTATAACTGAAAGCCATGCACTATTGCATGGCTTTTTCATTTAATTAACGTGGATAGTTTGTTAATATCCGCGACCGCTATTCAACCTAAATATAATTATAATAGAGGCTAAATGTTTGATCTTATTCGTCACAAAACAGCTAGTAGCAAAGCAGATCTGCTGTCGGGATTAACGGTTGCACTCGCACTCGTTCCTGAAGCTGTCGCCTTTGCTTTTGTCGCTGGAGTTGAACCTATGGTAGGTTTATACGCAGCATTTATCATGGGCTTAATCACCGCTCTAATTGGTGGGCGTCCAGGGATGATATCGGGTGCAACAGGTGCTATGGCTGTCGTCATGGTGGCACTTGTTGCCGAACACGGCGTGCAATATTTGTTCGCTGCAGTGGTCCTAGCAGGTCTCATTCAGATCACATTCGGCTTACTCAAATTAGGTAAGTTTATTCGCATTGTGCCATATCCTGTCATGATAGGTTTTGTCAATGGTTTAGCCATTGTGATATTTCTCGCTCAACTTGGTCAATTTAAACTGCCAGATCCTAATGGGATAATGATCTGGCTACCTACCGATCAATTAATGTTAATGCTTGGTTTAGTTGCATTAACCATGGCGATTATCCATTTTTTACCTAAATTGACCTCAGCCATCCCCTCTTCTCTTGCCGCTATCATTACGGTCACCTTATTGGTTGTGTTCTTAGACTTAGATACTCGTACTGTATTGGATTTTCTTAAGTCGATGAGCGGCGATGAGCATGCAACGATTGCAGGCAATTTACCGACCTTTTCGATTCCAGATGTTGCCTTTACATTAGACACCTTATACATTATTTTGCCATACTCTTTCGTTCTTGCCGCAGTTGGCTTAATCGAATCATTGTTAACCTTGACCGTTATCGATGAAATGACCAATAGCCGTGGTAAAGGTAACAAAGAATGCATAGGGCAAGGTGTTGGTAATATCACCAGTGGTTTCTTTGGTGCCATGGGAGGGTGTGCCATGATTGGCCAGTCCATGATTAACATCAACTCTGGTGGTCGTGGTCGTTTATCGGGTATTACTGCAGCACTCGCGCTACTTGCTTTTATCCTTTTTGGCTCGGCACTTATCGAAATGATCCCACTTGCCGCATTAGTGGGGGTGATGTTTATGGTGGTTCTGGGTACATTCGAATGGGCCAGCTTTAACGTCATGAGTAAGGTGCCTAAACACGACGCTTTTGTCATCATACTCGTCACCCTCGTGACCGTCTTCACCGATCTTGCCTTTGCTGTCTTTGTAGGTGTGATTGTGTCAGCGCTTGTCTTTGCATGGGAGCATGCAAAACACATCAATGTCGACATCACTGAAGATGATAATGGCTGGAAAGTCTACACACTAAATGGCCCGCTGTTCTTTGGCTCTGTGGCTGACTTTTTAGATTTATTTCAATCAGAGACCGATCCAGGTGATGTGATTGTTGATTTCAAAAACTCTCGTGTGTGTGATCATTCTGCTCTAGATGCGATTGATACCCTAGCAGAACGTTATGGATCCAGTGGGAAAAAATTACACCTTCGTCACCTCAGTAATGATTGTAAGAAATTACTCCACAAGGCGGGTGATCTTGTTGAAGTGAATGTTATTGAAGATCCTCACTATAAAATTGCCGATAACAAGCTTGATTAATCAGCTGCTACTTAAATAACAAACAAAAGCGAGTCATTGACTCGCTTTTTTAGTTTTAGTTTGCTTTTAATTTTTGCGAAAAAGCGTCTCTAAACTTCTCTATCTTAGGTTTTATCACCATTTGGCAATATGGTGCGTCACCATTTTGTGCAAAATAATTATGATGATAATTTTCTGCTGGATAAAATGTTTCAAACAAAGCAACTTCTGTCACAATCGGATCTGGCCACAATTGAGCTAAAGTCAGTTTCTCTATCATCTCATTAGCATTATCAATTTGTTGGCTAGTATGGCCGAATACCACAGAGCGATATTGAGTACCGCTATCGGCTCCTTGCCGATTCAATGTCGTGGGGTTGTGATTCATCCAAAATACTTCCAGTAAATCATTAAAACTTATCACATCAGGATTAAAGTGAATTTGCACCACTTCGGCATGACCCGTTAACCCTGTGCACACATCTTCATAATTAGCCGTATCGGGATCTGCACCACTATAACCAGACCGGACTTCATTTACCCCATTGAGTTCTGAAAAAATAGCTTCAATACACCAAAAGCACCCAGCTCCAAATGTGGCAAGTTGTTGACGGCTTTCAGCCTCCATACCCTCTAACGGCTGAAAACTCAATGACACAGAATTCACACAATGACGAATATTCTTCTCCGTGAGATATTCACCTTCAAAAACATGACCTAAATGTCCATCACACGCTGCACAGGTGATTTCAACTCTGCGCCCATCAATATCAGGGCTACGTTTTATCGCACCTGAAATTTCATCATCAAACGCTGGCCACCCACAATGGGCAATAAATTTACTCTCAGACAAATACAGCGGAGTATCACAACGCTTACACACGTAAACACCTTGAGCATCAAATTGATTGTATTCACCACTAAAAGGACGTTCTGTTCCTTTTTCTTCAATAACATAGCGCTCAAAATCAGTCAGTATTTTCATTATTTTAACCTATAGATTGTCATACAATGGTTCAGAAATATCCCCTGAAAAATTAACTCAAATTGTATTAATAAAAGAATAATAGATAATCCTCTCGTTTTATGCCGAGTATTGTGTCCCCAATCGTCAAATAAACAAAAAAATTAAAGCACACTGTTCTAACCCATGCAATTGTAAATATTACAATTAGTTACCATAATTTCACTATAAAACCAAAAGTGAAACAATAACAACATGATTATTATTAATACGTATTTGCCCCGCCGCTTTTGCCTCGTTACACTACCCCTAGTTTAATTATATGTGAGCAGATATGAAACTAAAAACAATAAACTACTTAGCACCGGACTGTGCAGAAAAGTTTGTCACATCACTACGAGAAACAGGCTTCGGTGTATTATGTAATCACCCTATCGACAAAGCATTAGTTGAGGCTATTTATGTCCAATGGCAAGCATTTTTCAACACTGAAGAAAAACGCAACTATTTATTTAAACCAGAAACACAAGATGGTTTTTTCCCTGCTGAAACATCTGAAACGGCAAAAGGTCATACGGTTAAGGATATTAAAGAGTATTACCACGTATATCCTTGGGGACGTATACCTGACTCTTTACGAGATAATATACTCACCTACTACGATAAAGCCAATGTATTAGCGCAAGAGTTACTGGGTTGGATTGAGACGTACGCACCTGATGACGTAAAAGCTAAGTTCTCGATGGCACTCCCTCAAATGATTGATAATAGTCAAAAAACCTTATTAAGAGTGCTTCACTACCCGCCGATGTCAGGCAATGAAGAAATGGGAGCTATCCGCGCTGCAGCTCATGAAGATATCAACTTAATCACAGTCTTACCTGCTGCAAATGAACCTGGATTACAAGTACAAACTCAACATGGCGCTTGGTTAGATGTCCCCAGTGACTTCGGCAGTATTATTATCAATATCGGCGATATGCTTCAAGAAGCTTCAGGTGGATATTACCCATCAACAAGTCATAGAGTGATCAACCCTGAAGGCAGCGATAAGACAAAATCACGTATCTCTTTGCCATTATTTTTACATCCAAATCCAGAAGTGGTGTTATCAGATAAATACACTGCCGACAGCTACCTAATGGAACGATTAAGAGAATTAGGGGTTGTAAGTTAACCTAAATTCAAATTATTTAGTCTCCCGTGAATAAAAAGCGTCAAATAGCGCTTTTTATTTGTTAAATTTTGCCTTAACAAGGTAAAATCTCCCCATTCAGTTGAGATACAGAGCGTTTACATGGCAATTCAGTGGTACCCGGGGCATATGCATAAGGCACGTAAAGAGATCGAAGAGGTGATGCCTCAAATCGATCTCGTTATTGAAGTCTTAGATGCAAGGATCCCTTATAGTAGTGAAAACCCTGTCGTGTCGACCCTACGAGATGGCAAGCCTTGTATAAAACTGCTCAATAAGTCTGATCTCGCCGATCCTAAAGTAACCCAAGATTGGATTGAATATTTAGAGCGAGAACAAGGTGTTAAGGCGATGGCAATCACAACCTTACACGCTGCGCAAGTCAGAAAAATTCCTGATCTTTGCCGTAAATTTGTGCCTGGGCGGGACAAGCTAGAAAAAGATATTCGTACCATGATAATGGGGATCCCCAACGTGGGTAAATCCACCATTATCAACACGCTTGCTGGTAGAACCATAGCAAAAACAGGCAATGAACCCGCAGTCACCAAAATTCAGCAGCGCATTAATCTCAAAAATGGCATTGTACTTTCTGATACTCCCGGTATTTTATGGCCCAAAGTCGACAATGAAAAAAGCAGTTATCGCCTCGCGATCACAGGTGCCATTAAAGACACTGCGATGGAGTATGAAGATGTCGCCATGTTTGCTGCCGAATTTTTTCTTCACGCGTATCCTGAAGCTATTGCTGAGCGCTATAAATTAACAACACTTCCGGCCACCGATATCGAGCTTTTAGAAGCCATTGGCCGTAAACGGGGCGCGCTTCGACCTGGTGGGCGTATCGACTTGCATAAAGTTTCAGAGCTTGTACTCCATGAATTTCGCTCTGGTAAAATAGGTCAACTTTCATTAGAAACACCCGAGATGGCTGAGATTGAAAAACAAGAAGTCGCCTTAAAACTGGCACAAAAAGAAGCCGAAAAACAGGCTAAAGAAGAAGCCGAAGCACTCAAACGCTCGGGTAAGCGCTATAAGTAACCTGAACGCATTATCCCAAATTCAGATCAGAATAAGGGCATTGAAATCAAGCTTGGAATAGACTTGAAATAGTCGCGGTGACTCAAACCATATAAATTTCAGCGCCGCTTTCTGCTGTGTCGGATAACAAGTTTCAAATCTCTTTTTGATTGGTTCATTGAGCTGGTTTGGTGTTTGATTGGCTTATTGATCACCAAAGTTTCATTGGTGTTTAACGCCTGTTCGGCGAGAACTGTGCGAACACTTCAGTGACACGGCGTGAATATATCCCTATAGCCTCTGCCGTGACTTCCCTGTCACGGAAGGTCACAGCCGGGTTCACACCTTTGTAAAAAAAAAGCATGGTTTCTTCGATTGAGCTTTTATGGTTGCTAACACGGTTTTGGACAAAAATGGGTTAATTTGTCGGATAACAAGTTTTAAATATCTTTTGGTTGGGTTCATTGGGCAGGTTTGGTGTTTGGTCGGCTTATTGATGACCAAAGTTTCAAATTTTATTAATCACCTGCCGTGGGCCTATGTGTAGACACTTCGGCGAGACGCTGTGAAGCCATCCATGGCCGCTTTACGGTTTCATCCTTGAAACCGAAACTCGCAGCCGTATCTACACCTTTGTTAAAAGCAAAGCCTTGTTTCTTCGATTGAGATTTTATGGTTGCTAACTCGATTATGGACATTTCCGAGTTAGACCATTAATTCTAATTCATGAGTTTCAGGTTAAATTTTCTATGGGTAACGCTGCATTCAGCGGTTTATCCGCTGAAATGCCTTGTTGAACGAAGCCGCTATGCGGCAGAAGAGATAACAAGCCTGTTTATCCTCATATCCTAGATACTTTCTAGTGGCGATCAGATTCGATCGCTAACCTAGGAGTATTATCATGACCACATCCGAACAACAACGCTTTGATTCTCTTTATAAACAACATCTTACCAACTTAACACTGCAAGGCAAGCGGCCTGCCACCATCGATGCGTATAGTCGAGCTGTACGACGCATTGCAGCCTACTTTGACGCTTGTCCCGATAACCTTACCACCGATGACTTGAAGCGCTATTTTGCTCAACTGATCGCATCACATTCATGGAGCACGGTTAAGCTTGACCGTAACGGCTTACAGTTTTTTTATCGCCATGTGCTCAACCAAAACTGGGAGTGGCTCAACATTGTTAAGCCTCCGCAAGTTCATCGCTTGCCAGATATTCTGACCCCAGCTGAAGTGGCTATTGTCATTAGCCTCACACGTCAGTTGCGATATCAGGTCTTCTTTCTGACCTTGTACAGTATGGGGTTGCGCCTCGGTGAGGCGATTTCATTGCAAATCGGTGATATTGATTCTGCATTGATGCAGGTGCATATTCGTGATGCGAAGGGCGGTAAAGATCGATTCGTTCCTTTACCTCAGCGAACCTTATTAGCGCTGAGGTATTACTGGCAAATTCATCGACATCCTCGTTATTTATTCCCAGGCAAAGACGATAAACCAGACTCATTGATAGATAAAGGGGGCATCCAAAAAGCGCTAAAATGTGTCATTCGTGAGTGCAACATTCATAAATCTATCAGTCCGCATAATCTACGTCACAGTTACGCGACTCATCTGCTTGAGCAAGGTCTTGATTTACGCTCAGTGCAAACATTACTCGGGCACAGTAGCCTTAACACAACTGCACGTTATACGAGACTCACTCAAATCACCCGCAAGAATACGGTAAAAGCGGTTAACGAACTTAGCGATGCTTTGGTGTTGAAGTGGGAGTGGGGGCTATGACGTTTATCGACATTTTACGCAACCATCTTGATGCGTTTAATCAGGCTTATGAGAAACAGATGACAAACGCAATGCGCCAAGCCATCAACGCCATGCTCAGTTGCCGCTCTAATACTGAGCGAACGAGTCAATGGGCTTGTCAAAGCTGTTACCATCATGCTGACTTTCCATTGTCATGTGGTCATCGAAGTTGCCCACAATGCCAGCACAACACCACGACAGATTGGCTTGCAAAGCAGCAAGCTAAACTGTTGCCCGTTGAGTATTACATGGTGACTTTCACCTTGCCTTATGAGTTACGCGCCACTGCAAAGCATCAACCTGAGTTGATGTATCAAGCCATGTTCTCGGTGGCTGCCAGCGTGCTAAAAGACTTTGCTAAAAACTCAAAGCAACTCGGCGGTGATATTGGCTTTACAGGAGTACTGCATACTCACAACAGGCGGCGTGATCTGCATCCGCATATTCACTTTATTATTCCAGCAGGTAGCTTCGATAAAGATAAAAAGCAGTGGCACAAGGGCAAAGGCAAATACCTGTTTAACAATTTTAATCTCGCCAAAGTATGGAGAGCACGATTGCTGAAAAAACTAACCAGTGAGCTGGGTGGCAAGCTTCCTGAAGCCATCCCCAAGAAATGGGTTGTCGACTGTCAACATGCTGGCAAAGGGCTACCTGCACTCAAGTATCTGTCGAGATATCTTTATCGAGGCGTACTGCCCGATAAAAACATTATCAGCGACATCGATGGGCAAGTCAGTTTTGAGTATCAAGATAGCCAAACTAAAGCCACTGAAATACACACACTCCCCGCAGTGAAGTTTCTGTACTTAGTATTGCAACATGTTTTGCCAAAGGGCTTACGACGAGTCAGAGACTATGGGTTATTGAGAGGGAGTGCTGCCAAGCTGCGGCAACGCATACGTTTGATGCTAGCGGTGGCAGGAACAGTGTTTGCGCCGCTCGAAAAAACAACCAAGACCCGTGCTATACGACCTTGCCCCTGCTGCCATAAGCCAATGAGTTTTCTCAGGGTCCATACTCGACTGACAAGCTTTATTAGCCAACATTTAATGCAACCTAACGCCACTGTTTAAGCGGAAGGTTTATAAAACTAAGAGTTAAAATACAGAGCAAAATAAATATGAGGAGGTGATCCCCTTAAAGTGGTTAAGGCATTGATATTAATGTAAAATAATTAGCTGTCGATGCTAATGGATCGCTATGAGTTACAAAAAGTACTACTGCTCAGCACATACCTAAAAAGCGTAAGATCTTACGCTGATATTTACTATATAAAGGTATCACTTCCAACATGCTCGGGCTTGTTCAACACTTGGGATAAGGACGCGGCTGCGCGCGGCCTATCCTAATCTGTTAGCCCTTTTTTCCCAGTAAATCAATTAGTAAACTCGAAAACTTTTCTGGATTTTCTTGAGGTAACATGTGAGATTCATTTTCAATAACCACCAATTTTGAGTGTCTTGAAGCTCGTGCATCACTCTGTGTGGCCAGCTTAAATAAGTCTCGTGTTTTATCGCCATGCCCAAATATTAATGAAAGATCAATATTAGATAGACTTTGGGCATCAATCGATGGATGTTCTTGCTGATTCAGTTGCAAAGGCAATGTATAAGCTTGCTTTAACTGTAAACTCTTCACCTCAGTTGGTTGCTTATCGAAGTAACCATTACAATTCCCAGAACCGTCAATCAATGATTCAACAGCTAAACTCAAATTCCCCTGATGTACATCATTAAAAACAGGCTCAAACATTGACTCTGCATCCGCAGCCCAAGTTTTCATTTCATCTTCTTGAACACAACCGGGATATCCCAGCTCATACAAAAATACCTTAGACAATGGCAATTGAGACGTTGCTATCATGTTCAATACAACATCTGCACCATAAGACCAGCCAACAATATTCACGGGCTTATCTGAAACTAACTTTTTCACAAGCTCACATAGTTCTTGAGCGTGTGAGTTCAGACCAAAAATTAAGTTATCATCATTATCAAAATGACTTAAAGTCACTGAAACCACATCAAAATACTGAGACAAGGAATCTGTATGAGGGAGCCACATAGAACCATCTGTTAATGCTCCATGAACCAAGACTAAATATTCACCACTGCCTTTTTGGAAATATTTCACATGATATTCCTATTAAGGGCTAACGCCGCAATAAGCGGACTAAAATTGTTGGTTATAATGTGGAGCGAAGCGGAACCTAACCAACTGTTTTAGTTCCGTTTAATTGCCTTGTTAGGCTTGTAGACGCTTCTCCATCAGAAGGTCAATTATTGTTTCACCCTCAAACACCTCTGATTCAAAACCGTCACCGAAATCAAAACCTTGCTTTGAATAAAATTTAATGGCTGATTGATTACTATCAAGAACATATAAGCGAATCAGATCAATACATGCCAACTGAGCATCACTTTCCAGTTGCTTCATCAGTAAGCAACCGACACCTTTTCCATAAATGCTAGGGCAAAGGTAAAGTTTACTCAGATATAGAAAATTTACCTTTTCGCTATAAGATAAAAAACCTACAAGTTTATTATTTTCTTCTGCAATTATTACGGTTTCAGAGCCACTATCTAGGATGCTTAACCATTCGGTTTTTCTATCTTCGAGTGTATAACTATTAATATACCGCTCAGGCATTAATCCCTTAAAAGCAGACTTCCAGGATTGCACATGAATTAATGATATTTCCTGAATATCACTTAATCGAGCTTTTCTTACGTTAAATACCATACTCTACCTTCAAGCCTAACAATTAAGCATTTATCTCTTGTCGAAGCATGAGAGATAAATGTCCTGTTGGACTGAGCCGCCTGGCACAATCTATATGGTTTTTGTTTATTGAGTCATTTCAGTGACCGGAAGGATTTTAACCAAAAGGGTTTTATCAGTAGCTTCCTTACTCTATTTTGCTCAACGTTATCAAGCAAGTTTACCTTGTTAGGGGCTTTAGTCAAGACAAACGAAGCCTCTACTATCGCTTTTTTCAACGCATAATTAACCGTTTATATCATTCAACTAGATCGTTCGAAACTGCGCTAACTGTTTGTTAGGCAATATAATTCCTATCAAGACCATCCCTGCATGATGACAACTTGGACATTCAGGCCCTATTTCATCTTTTACGGTGTCTGTGATTACGTTTTCTGGCTTATCAACCGCTTTATCTAAGCTTTTCCTAATGAGGGTTAACGATTTACGTCTTATCGAATTAGCCATAAACCCGTAATAACGCAGCCGCATAAAGCCTTTAGCAAAAATCATAGCCAGCCATTGTTAATCAATAACATATCGACATTCCCGCGAGCCTTCAACGTTCTGCAAATATCAACTCATGAGAGGTAGGAATGTTAAGCTCATATAACCGAGTGCTCTTAACAAAATGAGGCTTTTTGTCATAAAAAATTGATTTTTAGACGTGGAATATCTGCTCTGTTGATAAACCGAGGAAGATTCTATTACAAAAGTCATAGCCAGCCATTGTTAATCAATAACATATCGACATCCCCGCGAGCCTTCAACGTTCTGCAAATATCAACTCATGAGAGGTAGGAATGTTAAGCTCATATAACAGAGTACTCTTAACAAAATGAGTTTTTTTGTCGTAAAAGTTGATTTTCAGGCAAGAAATATCTGCTCTGTTGATAAACTGAGGAAGATTTTATTGGGGGTATATTAGAGCTCTGTTGCACTAATTACGTAAATCCAGCACCTAGCCTACTTTCAGATACTCACAACTCGAGGAAAAATGCCGTCGTCTTTTATTTAAGTGTTCACAGTAACGACTTAGCTCTTGCAATGTTCCTACTGGTCCATGAAATAGATGCCCAAACTCTGTGGTGATTTTGAGCCAATTGTCAGCAGGAATGTTTAACCTTGTTAATATCTTATCTGCATTGGCCGAGATTGCTCCGCGTTTATCATCTCGAATAATACGGCCTGTTTCATCAATTAATTCAAGATAGTCTTTCAGCGCGAAGTTTATGCCTTTGGGTTGATTCAGCCTTTCATCCCCAATAAAGGGCAGTAATCTGGTGGGTTGCTTTCCATTGATTGCCGCCTTGACTCGCAATTGAAGGCTGGTGTAGTCTGAATTCTCAGGCGTATTGGCCATTTTAGCCCGAATCGGATTAAGCTCGACATAAGCCATACAGGCCAGCACTGCCGCTTCATCCAAAAGCGCTTGAGATTTAAACCGTCCTTCCCAGAAATGACCCGTGCAGTTATCTTCAAAGTTGGCTTGCCTAGCAATGGGCTCATTAAGACATCGCATAAACCAGCTAATATCACTCAGCCGTGAGCGGTAAGTCGCAATAAGATGTTTTAACTGACTCACTTGGTGCTCATCAATCACTTCACCTCGAGCAAATTTTTGTGTGAGTGCTGTGCCGTTAAAGCATTGATGCCATTGTTCTACCACTTCCCTATCTGACCAGACATTGGCTTTATCTAAATCGATATATAACACAATATGCAAATGATTACTCATCACGGCATAGGCAGCAACATCAATCGCAAACACGTCAGATAATTTAAGCATTTGCGCCTCTACCCAGCCGCGTCGATGGTCATAGTTTTTACCTGTGTACTTATCGTCACCACAGAGATATGCGCGGCGCACGACACGGCTACAACAATGATAATAAGGCGTATCTTCGATACTGATTAGCGTTCTTCTAGGCTGTGGCATAACTCACTCCAATGACATCACCATGATTAAATTTTAGTCACAGCGACAGAGAAGTGCAATTAACGATGGCTGATGAGATGGACGCTCCCTAATTCGGCGTCAATGCGCCAAACTGATATTGACCATTCAGTTACATAAGGAGCGTCCACTATGAAAGTTACCACTATTGCGATTGATCTTGCAAAGAATGTATTCCAAGTACTTGGAATGACTGCAGATGCTAAAAAAGTCTATAACAAACGGCTGAACAGAAATCAGCTTAAAGAGCTGCTATGCAACACGCCTGCTTGTACTGTGGTTATGGAGGCCTGTTATTCATCCCACTATTGGGGCCGTGTCGGTTTACAATTTGGTCATAACGTTAAGTTGATACCCGCTCAACATGTTACCCCATTTGTTCGCGGCAATAAAAATGACAGTAACGATGCATTAGCTATCTTTGAAGCAAGTTCAAGACCTAATATTCGTTTTGTGCCAATTAAGTCAGAGGCCCAGCAAGAGGTCTTGATGATGCACCGAATAAGAGACCGGTTAATCAAACAGCGTATCGCTTGTACCAATCAAATTCGAGGGTTATTGGTTGATTTTGGCTTTGTTTTCCCACAAGGTTTTACCGCTTTTGAACAAAACATCTGGGATATTATCAATGACAGTGAGCAGAGACCTTTACTCAGATATCTCCTCAACCAAGTTTATGATGAATACTTGCAAATAACTAAGCAACTCAAAGACCTCAATAAGTTGATAAAACAGAAGGTAGAGCAAACCGAAACAGGACCGATACTGCTCAGCATACCGGGTATTGGTCATGTAATAGCCTCCGCTTTTGAAGCTTGTATCGACAAAGGCCAGGCTTTTAATGGCCCTAAAGAACTCGCTGTCTGGCTTGGGCTAACACCGAGGCAATATGCCTCAGGAAATAAAAGCCAGATTTATGGTATTACTAAGCGTGGTGACAGCTATTTACGGAAACAACTCATCCACGGTGCGAGAACCGTTGTTAGTCATGCACACAAAAAAGATGACGCACTCAACCAATGGGTAACTCAATTAAAAGCGCGAATAGGTTTTAATAAGGCCACGGTAGCGACAGCACATAAACTGGCAAGGCTGATGTGGATATTATTAAAAAAACAAACACGTTATCAAGCACAAAGCGGCCAAACGGCAGAGATAATATCATGCGTCTGATAATGTTAATGGTATCGACTATCAAGCAAAGCTCGTTCAAGACAAGAGCCGATACTGAGCCCGACTGGGTGTAGTGAGCACTTGATAGTCACCTCTTAGAGAAGTGGTTAAATTGATGACAAAAGACTCAGTTCATCCTGCATAAACCCGTTAGAGACAAGGGTTAATAACCCGACTGGCTGTTCAAATACTTTTAGGTGTGTAGGTACGGAATTCATCAGGGGCGCATTTTCTCTAAAAAGAGAACGTGTTAAGCCCGTATATATGTCAGCACTATCGCTTAAAGCGAAAAGAGTCAGTCAATAAACACGTAACGAGAGGTCATAGTTAACAAAGAAACTAAGGTCAAAAATACCTTGGTTAGATGAGTATTACCTTGACTAACCGGGAGCGTCCATATATGTCTATTGATTCATTTGGCTAGATGAGTATTACCTTGACTAACCTGGAGCGTCCATATATTTCCCGACTTTCCTTATTACTATATAAAGGTATCGACTCCTACAGTCTCGGGCTTGTTCAACACTTGGGATTAGGACGCGGCTGCCCGCAGCCTCTCCTTATTTGTTATAAGTAATTCACACCATACTTAACTTGAACAAAGTCATTTGGAAATGCAATTGCCTCTGAGTTAATTAGCTTAATATTACTATTGATTTTACCAAAAAGTGCTATACCTCCACCTAAAATGATTGGAGCTTTTGTAATTATCATTTCATTAATGAGTTGAAGGTTAATGAAAGCCGTAATTGTTGTTCCACCGTCAATGTATGCATGTTTATATCCTTCAGTTTCAAGGTGACTTATTAACTTTGAGATATCGCCTGAATACATTTCAACTTGCCCGCGTAAATTTTCAGGTGGTTCATTGATAGAATGACTTAATACGTAAACCTTCATATCTCCATATGGCCATTGTTCAGGAGTTAAATTAAAACTAGAAATTGCATCCATACATTTTCTTCCCATGATCATACAGTCAACAGAGGCTACAAATTCATTAAAACCCATATCAAGGTTATCGCTCATATCCGCTTCCGAATTTCCTGCGGTATGTAGCCAATTTACATCACCTTCGGTTGTTGCAATATAACCATCTGCACTTGTTGCAATATATACAGAACATTTCATAGTAGATTCAACTCCAAATTAGAAATTACTTATAGCAATTTTATAGTGCGCGAATCGCGCATATTTCTGCCGATGCCACGCTCATATATAGTAAATCTATGTTTAACAAATAACTTAATGCATTGCCAACTATAATTTTTTATTGGTGCTGAAGATATTCAGAAAAGACAAAAGAGGCAGAATAAAGATGTGCCTGTCCTATCTTTTGTCTTATCTTTTGTTTCATCTTTTATTTCCCAAAAATTAAATCAAGAGCCAGCATCTCGCAGATCCTTGTTAAGCAAGGTGCACATAAGGTCGTTCATTCACATCCGTGTGATCACGACATTGGTACGTTTAACCTTCATGGATGAAAGAAAATGTCTAATGTATGTCTGGAACATGCAAGACGTGCACGGCACCCGCAGGAAGCGATTAATAAAAGTGAAGCGGCGACCTTCAATATTCTACCCAACACTGTACTGGCTTGCGTAACTCAATATCAAAGCTAAAATTACTCATAATTGTTTACAATATCGTCTAGATAAATATTTGATAGAAAAGGAATAGCATGAATAGCCCTATGGAGTTCGATCTTAACAAGATGGCGATTTTCCTTCTAAATACTCTCGGTGAACACATCACTATCATTGATAACAAAGGAAATATAATCTACGTAAACCAACCTTGGTGCAGCTTTGCCAACAATAATAATAGCTCAACTATTGATAGTGAATGGACCAGTAAAAATTATTTATCTGTTTGTCGTCAAGCCAGTAACAATGGAGACGAATTTGGACAAGAAGCCTTTGTGGGGATACAAAATGTCATACGCACTAAAGAGAGTTTTTATCTAGAATATCCCTGCCATAGTCCAGATAAACAAAGATGGTTCATGATGAGAGTTATCCCATTACCTATTACAAATTGCGATTACTATAGCATCATCCATTACGATATAACTATACGAAAAATCGCCGAAGAAGAAGCCATAAAAAACGCCCAGTATGATGGGCTTACTCAAATACATAATCGTCACTATGGTGATAACTTTCTCTTAAACGAATTAAAACGCTGTCAACGTCTATTCCTTCCTATATCAGTTGGTATTATTGATATTGATGACTTTAAAGGAATTAATGATACACATGGGCATTTAATTGGAGATCAATGTTTAAAAATCGTCGCTCAGCTAATCAACAATTTATGTAAGCGACCCAGTGATTGTTGTTATCGTTTCGGCGGTGATGAATTTGTCATCATTTGGGGAAATCTTTCATTAGATCAAGCACAAAATCTAGCAGATACTCTACTAAAAAATTTAGCACA
Organism: Shewanella sp. VB17; assembly: GCF_013248905.1. NCBI lineage: Bacteria > Pseudomonadati > Pseudomonadota > Gammaproteobacteria > Alteromonadales > Shewanellaceae > Shewanella > Shewanella sp. VB17. The sequence goes on along the minus strand of NZ_JABRVS010000001.1, from coordinate 2,484,023 downwards.
ACTTAATATTATTAATAGCAAAAAACAAAGAGTCGATGTTAGCATATCTATAGGGTTGACTAATCATCCTTGCCCGACATCGACCAGCGACTATAATGATCTGCTTAATATCGCCGACAATGCATTATATATAGCAAAAAATACTGGTAAAAACCAAATAAAAGCAAGTTCTCTACAATAAACGACAAGACATCAAAAAATATAGTGAATACGAACGGATAGGCGCTCATTATCAAATGAATAATAGATATCACAAAGTTTATTTTTGATTTTTTTACTGTAAATAAGGCTGGCAAGCTAATTAAAAATAAAATGCTCAAGCGAAAAGATGTGATTCACTTCCATCAGGACCAGAGGTTTACCTCATAAATAGTCGAAGATATGGTTACAATGAACAAAAGAGATGAGACAGGCATAACTTTATAGACGATATGAAATCCTTTTACGTTAGCTTTTCTAAAGAAAACCTTATTCAGCTTACTTGCCTGTTAATGTGCGTCCGTGGCGGTCAGATGTGCTTTCGGCGTCTCGCAGAAGTGCCTACACAGATCCCGCTGAGCAAGCGATAGATAGATAACGATGAAGGTTCACTCGCTTAACCTTACTCTTAAAAAGCGTGCAAACCTAGGCGTCCCTTTCTGCGTCAAACCAGAAAACTGATAAGTCACCATAGCGCCTAATCTTGGTGGTTGGCGACGTTCCGCTAACGTAAAGCCGGTGCCAATTTTAAAGCGTAACCCTTCTGGCGTTTCAACCAATAATGCCCCCAGTATACCTGTAAATTTGCCCTTTCCCGGTATATGACCAATGACCATTGCTTCTGCATCAAAAAGTGGTTTGAATTTTATCACATCTTTATTTTTACCTGCGATGTAAAGTGATGTTTGACGATGTAACATTAACCCTTCCCCTCCTTGTTTAACCACCTGTTCAAACCAAATATCTAACTCAGTTAAACTGGATATTCGCTTCTGCTCAATGACCACTATATAAGGAGAAATATTGGCTAAGTCTTTTGCAAATTTTTGGTAACGAAGCTCAAACGTCAGTTCGCTGCTAGGAAAATCAAACACCATAAACTTAACTTTTTTCCATTCCTCATCAAGAGGTGTGGTTCTTCTCACTAAGCCTGACATCTGTTCAAATGTCTCTCTTCCCATCCATAATTCCCCCTCTAACGGATAATCAGGAAAGTCTTGAGTAAACCAACTCGGAGTAATAATTCTCCTCCCCGTTCGAGTGAATAGCTGCTTACCATTCCAAGCCCCTCTGACACCATCAAGCTTTTCACTGATGAGATAATCTGAAAGGCTTCCTTCTATGGGTAAATTGGCCGAAAATAGTGGGTGGTTAATGGAAAAGACAGATTTGGATGGTAAAAAAGGTGGCTTCACTGGTGTCACTTCTAATAGAGAGTTACCCAGTGTCATACATGGAAATGTAGCCGTTAATACGAGGATAAAAGTGTAATATCGCCAAGCTTTCATTCAGCACTCCTTCGCGCAACACCGTCAGATTAGTCCATTAATCTAACAAACAGTCCAACATCAATAATCATGAGTGTAGAACAGGAAACACACGATTTGAAATTAGTCACACATTTACACTATATGATACTCTTACAAAAACAAGCTGCTAACAGCAAAAATCAACTTTGGACCAATATGAAACCTGAACATAACCACGGTATTAGACGTATATTGAGAGCATTTGGCTTCTCGATGAAAGGACTTAAGGCCGCGTGGATACATGAAGCCGCATTTAGACAAGAACTCGTGCTTGCCTGCTTAATGCTCCCCGCAGCATTAATTGCTGACATCAGTATAATAGAGCGCTTAATACTGATCTTAACCCTATTTATTGTGTTAATTGTTGAATTATTAAATTCAGCCATAGAAGCCGTTGTCGACAGAATTAGTGACGAAACTCACGTATTGAGCGGACAAGCTAAAGATGTTGCATCTGCCGCTGTTTTTATAAGCCTGACATTATGTGCAACAACCTGGGCTGTTGTACTGGGATCTCGCTATCTTTAACAACATTTAGATAAACAACGACATCAACCATAAAAATAATAACAAACAAAAATAGCCGCAAGGATCCCAGAAAAATCTGCGGTTAAGCCACACAATAACGCATGTCTGCCATTCTTAATCCCAACCGCACCAAAATAAACCGCTAATACATAAAAAGTGGTTTCAGTGCTTCCTTGAAAAACAGCAGCTAAACGCCCAGCAAATGAATCGACACCATGGTGTTCCATAGTTTCAAGCATCATTGCTCTGGCGCCTGAGCCACTAAAAGGTTTCATTATTGCTGTCGGCAATGCATCGACAAAACGGGTATCACCTCCTATCACTGACACTATCAAAGAAATAAGGTTTAACAAATAATCTAATGCACCAGAAGCACGCAACAGGGCAATAGCCAGTAACATGGCAAGTAAGTATGGGATAAGCGTGATTGATTGAGCGAAGCCTTCTTTAGCGCCAATGATAAACTCATCATATACGGCCACTTTTCGTAGACCTGCCACCAGTATAAAGCTGAACACCAATAGCAGTAATATTCCATTGCCCATTCCTGTCGACAGGGTTCCTATTGCTAATGTGGTTAAGGTCCCCAAATAGAAAACTAACGCCATTATCGAGCCCAAAAGCACAGTTCCATAACCTAAAACAACCGTATTAAGCAAAGAAATACGCTGAAACAGTGATACAACAATAACGCCAGCTAAGGTAGACGCCGTTGTGGCCAGAAGTATCGGCAAAAAAATGTCAGCAGGGGCCGATGCACCTTGCTGAGCTCGATAAAGAAAGACAGTCACAGGCACAAGTGTTACAGATGAAGTATTAAGCACTAAGAACAAAATTTGGGCATTCGTGGCGACTGCTTTATCCGGATTTACGCTCTGTAAATCTTGCATTGCCTTCAATCCCAGAGGAGTAGCCGCATTATCAAGCCCTAAAATATTCGCCGTAAGGTTCATCGTGATACTGCCATATGCTGGGTGACCTCTAGGTACGTCCGGCATTAGCTTAGATAATAAAGGCTCAAACAATCTGGCAAAAAAACCAACCACACCGGCTTTTTCACCCACACGCATCAATCCCATCCACAAAGATAGCACCCCGATTAATCCCAGCGCAATTTCAGCCGCGAGTTTTGAACTGTCAAACAATGCATTAACTGATGCTGATAGCACCTCGATATGACCATTGAAAAGTTGAAACACAATGGCAAGCATCGCTGTTACAAAGAAAAATAACCATATCCGATTTAACACACTACATCCTTCTAATCACGCATCATTCTGCAACTGAATTATCAGCTGTCAACCTAAGAGAAGCTAACCCTCAACATCAAGTCACTCCACAAATCCTAACCTCGTACACTCACTCCGTTATGCTATGCTATAATGCCGAAAAATAATATGTTGCTGGTACCGTTTCTTCCTTATGGCTCATTTAAATCAAGATTTTCTTCATAGCATTGTCAAAGATATGCCTTCTCACCTCACTATGGATGATTTTATCAGCTACTGTCATCGGCCTCTTCGTCCCTCTATTCGTATCAATACGCTAAAGATTACTTCCAAAGATTTTATCGACTTGATGAAGCCTAAAGGCTGGACACTTGAGCCTATCCCTTGGTGCAGTGATGGCTTCTGGGTCGCCTTAGACAATGAAATACAATTAGGTAACACCATAGAACATATTCAGGGGCTTTTTTATATTCAAGAAGCGAGTTCAATGTTGCCCCCCACAGCACTCTTTGATGATTTTGATCACACGGCCCAATACTCCATACTGGATATGGCATCAGCGCCTGGTTCAAAAACAACACAAATGGCCGCTTTAATGAAAAATTCAGGCCTACTGGTGACGAACGAATACTCCTCCAGTCGAGTTAAGGTACTCCATGCCAATGTATTACGCATGGGGGTGGCTAATACAGCGCTAACTCATTTCGATGCTCGAGTATTTGGTGAATACCTCTACAACCAATTCGATGCCATTTTACTCGATGCTCCTTGCAGTGGCGAAGGCACGATACGCAAAGATCCTCACGCACTGAAAAATTGGAGTACAGCAAACAATACCTCCATTATTGACACGCAAAAGGCCTTGATTGAATCGGCATTTCTGGCATTGAAAACGGGAGGGAGTTTAGTCTACTCAACTTGCGCACTCAGCCGAGCAGAAAATCAGGAAGTGTGTGAACACCTTATGTCATGCTTTCCTGATGCATTAGAATTTCAGTCTTTACGTCACCTCTTTCCCGATGCGGAAAAATCTTGTACTGCAGAGGGTTTCTTGCATGTTTGGCCTCAAATATATGATAGTGAAGGTTTCTTTATCGCTAAAATACGTAAAGTTACAGATGTTGAACGTCAAAAGCCTATCCCTAAACAGCAAAAAAACTTTCCATTTTCACCTGCCTGTACAAAAGTGAAAACTGAATTAGCCAACTATTTTACACACACCTTTGGTATCATTCTTCCCAATGATGGCTTAATCATGGTTCGAGATCTTGAATACTGGTTATTTCCCGCTGCGATAGCCAATCTGATTGGAAAAATGCGCTTTCAACGAATAGGGATTAAACTTGCCGATGGATTAAAAAAAGGCTTCAAGATACGCCATGAAGCCATTATAGCATTAGCCAACCAACAACAATGTATTGAGTTAGATTCATCACAAGCCATTCAATATCTTATGGGCCGAGATATCCCACTACAAGATGAGCAGCAGCCACAAGGTGAAGTGATCCTTAGCTACCATGGTTGCCCATTAGGTCTTGCCAAACACCTTGGGAAACGATTGAAAAACAATCTCCCTCGAGAACTAGTACGCGATAAAGTCATGACTTCAGAAGCAAAATGTCACTTTGATATTAACCTGAAAACATGATGTGAATGTCGCTGAAGTGCCATGGCGTTTTCACTACGGGCGTTAAAATGTTTAAGCACCTAAGCTTATTAGTTTCGCCGTTAATTCATCTTCAGTGATTAATTTCATTTCATGTTGTTTCTTTAGCTTGCGAATAGTGTCGAAATTATCGAGTTTTCGCTTGGCGTTACCCAGTCTACGCTCATGATCATCTTCCGAAATAATCTCCATCTTTAAGGCTCTATCCAGCTTTTCTTTTTCAGAATCGTATTCTTTTTGAAAAATAGCTTTTTCTTGTAACTTAATTTGATCTTTCAGGCTTTTTTCAATTTCGATTGCTTCATTTTCAAGTGTGATCTTTTTTTCTAGTAAAGGCTCGATGCTGCTAAGTGTATCGGCTAATACATCCTCTACTTTTTTACCTTCATTATTCATCAGGTTTTCAACGTATTTTTTACCAATACCCTGATAACCTATATGTAATTGGCCTTCAATAGAAGATATTTTCGCCTTTATGGCAATTAATTTTGCATTATCTTTGGTTGAAGTAAATATATCCCCACCTAATTTAGCCGTAGAATCACTAATATTAGTACCAATCGTATTAGCCTGAGTTTTTATTTTATTAAAAAAGCCCATTTAATTATCCTTAATTATTATTTATTTACTTGAAAGTCTTTTATATTTCGATTTTTTTTACTGGTTTTCTTATTTTAAATATTTTATAGCCGACATAGGCCAGTAAACCGATAGCACTAAGATAAAGTACCAACTTTAATGCACTAAAAATAAAATAAACGATCAACAGAGACATCACAGCAGCAATAGATCCCAGTCTAAATTTATTCTTTTTACTTAACCACTTCATAATTTCCCTATTTATCGAGACTTTATTTACTAATCATTTAATCTTAACTGCCTTAAATGCGAAAAGCCCGTTGCATTAGCAACGGGCTTTATCAACTCTCTTAAGAGACGTTTTGTCTTCACTATTTTTCTAACAAAGAGTCAAAGTAAAAACGAATTAGGCGCCTGGAAATGACCTACTCTCACATGGGGAGACCCCACACTACCATCGGCGCGATTGCATTTCACTTCTGAGTTCGGGATGGGATCAGGTGGTGCCACAATGCTATGGTTTCCAGACAAATTCTTACTGGTTAATTATTCGTCTCACGGCATTGTTTCCTCGCTCCAGTGCTTGTGTACTAAAGTACACGCCGCGCTTCGCTCGTTACGGCTTTGTCAGCCAAACAATTTCCTGCGTAATTAACCAAATAACTAAATTCGAAAAGCTGTTAAATAAATATAATTGAGTGTAACTTAAATCAAATTGGTATTCTTTTTCGCTCTGTAATCACTCATTAACCACAAACTTCTTAGAAGTAAAACCCATCTGGGTTGTATGGTTAAGCCTTACGAGTCATTAGTACAGGTTAGCTCAACGCCTCACAACGCTTACACACCCTGCCTATCAACGTCCTAGTCTCGAACGGCTCTTTAAAGGGATTAAATCCCTAGGGATGACTCATCTTAGGACTCGCTTCCCGCTTAGATGCTTTCAGCGGTTATCGATTCCGAACGTAGCTACCGGGCAATGCTATTGGCATAACAACCCGAACACCAGCGGTTCGTCCACTCCGGTCCTCTCGTACTAGGAGCAGCTTCCTTCAATCATCCAACGCCCACGGCAGATAGGGACCGAACTGTCTCACGACGTTCTGAACCCAGCTCGCGTACCACTTTAAATGGCGAACAGCCATACCCTTGGGACCGACTTCAGCCCCAGGATGTGATGAGCCGACATCGAGGTGCCAAACACCGCCGTCGATATGAACTCTTGGGCGGTATCAGCCTGTTATCCCCGGCGTACCTTTTATCCGTTGAGCGATGGCCCTTCCATTCAGAACCACCGGATCACTATGACCTACTTTCGTACCTGCTCGACGTGTATGTCTCGCAGTTAAGCTGGCTTATGCCATTGCACTAACCGTACGATGTCCGACCGTACTTAGCCAACCTTCGTGCTCCTCCGTTACTCTTTGGGAGGAGACCGCCCCAGTCAAACTACCCACCAGACACTGTCCTCAACCCCGATTCAGGGGCCAGAGTTAGAACATCAAAACTACAAGGGTGGTATTTCAAGGTTGACTCCAACAGAACTAGCGTCCCATCTTCATAGTCTCCCACCTATCCTACACATGTAGGTTCAATGTTCAGTGCCAAGCTATAGTAAAGGTGCACGGGGTCTTTCCGTCTAGCCGCGGGTATACGGCATCTTCACCGCAATTTCAACTTCACTGAGTCTCGGCTGGAGACAGCGTGGCCATCATTACGCCATTCGTGCAGGTCGGAACTTACCCGACAAGGAATTTCGCTACCTTAGGACCGTTATAGTTACGGCCGCCGTTTACCGGGGCTTCGATCATGAGCTTCTCCGAAGATAACCCAATCAATTAACCTTCCGGCACCGGGCAGGCGTCATACCGTATACTTCCTCTTGCGAGTTTGCACAGTACTGTGTTTTTGATAAACAGTTGCAGCCACCTGGTATCTGCGACTCCCGTCAGCTTAAAGAGCAAGTCTTATCACCAACAGGAGCGTACCTTCTCCCGAAGTTACGGTACCATTTTGCCTAGTTCCTTCAGCCGAGTTCTCTCAAGCGCCTTGGTATTCTCTACCCAACCACCTGTGTCGGTTTGGGGTACGATTCCTACTAACCTGAAGCTTAGAAGATTTTCCTGGAAGCATGGCATCAACTACTTCATCACCTTAGTGACTCGTCATCAGCTCTCAGCATCGCAATTTAATGCGTATTCCCGGATTTGCCTAAGAATACTGCCTACTACCTTAAACGCGGACAACCAACGCCGCGCTAGCCTAGCCTTCTCCGTCTCTCCATCGCAGTTAGCAGAAGTACGGGAATATTAACCCGTTTCCCATCGACTACGCCTTTCGGCCTCGCCTTAGGGGTCGACTCACCCTGCCCTGATTAACATTGGACAGGAACCCTTGGTCTTTCGGCGAGGGAGTTTTTCACTCCCTTTATCGTTACTCATGTCAGCATTCGCACTTCTGATACCTCCAGCGTGGGTTACCCCTTCACCTTCTACGGCTTACAGAACGCTCCTCTACCGCGTACATCAAAGATGCACACCCGTAGCTTCGGTGTATTGCTTAGCCCCGTTAAATCTTCCGCGCAGGCCGACTCGACTAGTGAGCTATTACGCTTTCTTTAAATGATGGCTGCTTCTAAGCCAACATCCTAGCTGTCTAAGCCTTCCCACATCGTTTCCCACTTAGCAATAACTTTGGGACCTTAGCTGACGGTCTGGGTTGTTTCCCTTTTCACGACGGACGTTAGCACCCGCCGTGTGTCTCCCGAGTAGTACTCATTGGTATTCGGAGTTTGCAAAGGGTTGGTAAGTCGGGATGACCCCCTAGCCTTAACAGTGCTCTACCCCCAATGGTATTCGCTCGAGGCGCTACCTAAATAGCTTTCGAGGAGAACCAGATATCTCCCGGTTTGATTGGCCTTTCACCCCCATCCACAAGTCATCCGCTCATTTTCAACATAAGTCGGTTCGGTCCTCCAATTGATGTTACTCAATCTTCAACCTGCCCATGGATAGATCACCGGGTTTCGGGTCTACACCTTGCAACTAAACGCGCAGTTAACACTCGGTTTCCCTACGGCTCCGCTATTCGCTTAACCTCGCTACAAAATGTAAGTCGCTGACCCATTATACAAAAGGTACGCAGTCACGGTCTCAAGAACCGCTCCCACTGCTTGTACGTATACGGTTTCAGGTTCTATTTCACTCCCCTCACAGGGGTTCTTTTCGCCTTTCCCTCACGGTACTGGTTCACTATCGGTCAGTCAGGAGTATTTAGCCTTGGAGGATGGTCCCCCCATGTTCAGACAAGATGTCACGTGTCCCGTCCTACTCGTTTTCATCTATGGTTAGTTTTCATGTACGGGGCTATCACCCTGTGCCGCTGTGCTTTCCAACACATTCCACTAACACCCCATAGACTTAAGGGCTAACCCCCGTTCGCTCGCCGCTACTAGGGGGATCTCGGTTGATTTCTTTTCCTCCGGGTACTTAGATGTTTCAGTTCCCCGGGTTCGCCTCACGACACTATGTATTCATGTCGTGATACATGCTTATGCATGTGGGTTTCCCCATTCGGATATCGTTAGCTCAAATGCTTGTTACTAGCTCGCCAACGCTTTTCGCAAGTTACTACGTCCTTCATCGCCTCTGACTGCCAAGGCATCCACCGTATACGCTTAGTCACTTAACCATACAACCCACATAGGTTTTTATTCGCTTGCTACTTTGCCCTTATGCGGCGTTACTTAAGTTCGCTTGTCAGTTATGTAGCGCAGCTACATGCCTTTCTCGCTCACTTTCGCGCATTGCCTAAGACCAAACTCGCTGCGCTAATATTATCTATTGTTCAAACGGGTAGTTTGAACGAGATGTATCGCAACTAATGGTGTTTACTTTCGCCAAAAGAATACTCTTGAACTCATCACCCTAAGGTAAATCATTCCGCACTTGATTTAAGTGTTTGAGAACTCAATTATTTATTTTCGCATTAATGCTATTAACAACAAACAACCTAAGCCATTCACCGTCCCTTTCACATTAACACTATCAGCTTTCCAAATTTTTAAAGAGCGGGCTTAAAAAAGCCAAAGATAAAGTATTAGTTTATCTTTGGCATCTCTATCCAATGCATGTATATATTGTATTAAAATATAATTAAATGGTGGAGCTATGCGGGATCGAACCGCAGACCTCCTGCGTGCAAGGCAGGCGCTCTCCCAGCTGAGCTATAGCCCCATTTACATGCAGTTGAGAAATAATCAAGTAACCAATTAGCTATCACTAGTTAAATGGCGAAGCCAATTCGCATTCTAATCAATGCAGTTTAATGTGACGTTTAACTCTCATAAAAATGAGTCTAAACGAGTATTAAACTAACGCAGAGTAGAAAAGAATTGGTGGGTCAGAGTGGACTTGAACCACCGACCTCACCCTTATCAGGGGTGCGCTCTAACCAGCTGAGCTACAGACCCATTCTTTTTGGTCTTTTAACACTTACTCATCGTTACTTTCTTCATTTCTCAGTCATGTACTAAAGCACACTCCCTGCGAGACTCATCAAGTGCCTTGATTAAGAATTAAAATCCTCAAAAATACTTTTCGATATATTTCTCTTTCTTCTATCAAGTAATCTGTGTGAACACTCAGCAAATATTGAGTTAGTCGTATAGGTAAGGAGGTGATCCAGCCCCAGGTTCCCCTAGGGCTACCTTGTTACGACTTCACCCCAGTCATGAACCACACCGTGGTAAACGCCCTCCCCGAAAGGTTAAGCTATCTACTTCTGGTGCAGCCCACTCCCATGGTGTGACGGGCGGTGTGTACAAGGCCCGGGAACGTATTCACCGTGGCATTCTGATCCACGATTACTAGCGATTCCGACTTCATGGAGTCGAGTTGCAGACTCCAATCCGGACTACGACCGGCTTTGTGAGATTAGCTCCACCTCGCGGCTTTGCAACCCTCTGTACCGACCATTGTAGCACGTGTGTAGCCCTACTCGTAAGGGCCATGATGACTTGACGTCGTCCCCACCTTCCTCCGGTTTATCACCGGCAGTCTCCCTAAAGTTCCCACCATTACGTGCTGGCAAATAAGGATAAGGGTTGCGCTCGTTGCGGGACTTAACCCAACATTTCACAACACGAGCTGACGACAGCCATGCAGCACCTGTCTCTCAGTTCCCGAAGGCACAAAACCATCTCTGGTAAGTTCTGAGGATGTCAAGAGTAGGTAAGGTTCTTCGCGTTGCATCGAATTAAACCACATGCTCCACCGCTTGTGCGGGCCCCCGTCAATTCATTTGAGTTTTAACCTTGCGGCCGTACTCCCCAGGCGGTCTACTTAATGCGTTAGCTTGGGAACCCAGTAACATAAGTTACCAAATTCCGAGTAGACATCGTTTACGGCGTGGACTACCAGGGTATCTAATCCTGTTTGCTCCCCACGCTTTCGTACATGAGCGTCAGTCTTTGTCCAGGGGGCCGCCTTCGCCACCGGTATTCCTTCAGATCTCTACGCATTTCACCGCTACACCTGAAATTCTACCCCCCTCTACAAGACTCTAGTTCCCCAGTTCCAAATGCAATTCCCAGGTTGAGCCCGGGGCTTTCACATCTGGCTTAAAAAACCGCCTGCGTACGCTTTACGCCCAGTAATTCCGATTAACGCTTGCACCCCTCGTATTACCGCGGCTGCTGGCACGAAGTTAGCCGGTGCTTCTTCTGCGAGTAACGTCACAGCTAGCCGCTATTAACGACCAACCTTTCCTCCTCGCTGAAAGTGCTTTACAACCCGAAGGCCTTCTTCACACACGCGGCATGGCTGCATCAGGCTTTCGCCCATTGTGCAATATTCCCCACTGCTGCCTCCCGTAGGAGTCTGGGCCGTGTCTCAGTCCCAGTGTGGCTGATCATCCTCTCAGACCAGCTAGGGATCGTCGCCTAGGTGAGCCATTACCTCACCTACTAGCTAATCCCACCTAGACTCATCTAATCGCGGAAGGCCCGAAGGTCCCCTCCTTTCCCCCGTAGGGCGTATGCGGTATTAGCAGTCGTTTCCAACTGTTATCCCCCACGACTAGGCAGATATCTAGGCATTACTCACCCGTCCGCCGCTCGACGCCTGATAGCAAGCTATCTTCGTTTCCGCTCGACTTGCATGTGTTAGGCCTGCCGCCAGCGTTCAATCTGAGCCATGATCAAACTCTTCAATTAAAGTTTTTTGCTAAACCCCGTTAAGGACTCAGCGGCTCAATGAATTCTGATGTCATTGACAACACTCATAAGAGTATTAACAACGATTGTACATATTGATTCAAACTAGGTTCGAATCTATGAACACTCATTCATTGAGAAATTTTTTGACTGCCTCACTTTTTACTAGAAAAAAGAGGCAGTTTCGAATAACTCAATACCTGTGAGTGTCCACACAGATTACTTGATAAATTGTTAAAGAGCGTTAGTATCAATTTTTCAGATACTGCCGTTAGACGCTAGGTCACTGGCTTGAGGAGGCGTATTTTACGTATTCTTTTGCTTGCGTCAACCTCTATTTTCGACACTCAACACCAAGTGACTACTTATCATACAAATGAGTGCAGTTCACCGCCATTAACCCAAGCATATCGCGTCATTTAACCTTGTTGTTGGCGATAGATCTGAAATATCTACTGTGATCATCATAGACTTGCTAAATATTCTGGTACATTGGCTATCGAATCGAGAACAATAGTGGCTTCAATAATCGCTTCATCCGTCACTTGCTTCCCGCTACGCACTAAAATTCGAATAGGGATCCCCGCTGCTTTGGCCGCCAACATATCATCACGCTTATCACCGACCATCACAGATTGACTCAAATCTAACTGTAGAAACTCAGCAGCCGATATCATCATGCCAGGTTTGGGCTTACGGCAATCACAATCCTGCTTATACTCTCCAACTCCCTTTGTTGCATGATGAGGACAAAAGTAGATACCATCAAGTTCAACACCTTGATCAATAAAATTCCAATCCATCCATTCTGTTAGGGTATGAAATTGTTCTTCTGTGTACATTCCTCTTGCAATTCCTGACTGATTTGTCACAACAACCAGTGTAAACCCCATCTCTTTTAATGAACGGCATGCATCGAATACACCTTCAACGTATTCAAAATCATCAATCATATGGACATATCCATGATCAATATTGATAACGCCATCTCTGTCTAAAAAAACAACTCTATTCACACGATTCACTCCCAAAAAAATCTACTGGTATTATTTCACTCATCAAGATAAATTGCACCGCTAATCTATTCGAGTGCCCTACCTTAATTTAATATCCACCTGTAGTGCGTTATCCATCACAAAAATATCAATCATTACGCTATATACGTAAGAGGCAATCGACCTGTAGCCCCATTTTACTAAATCCCATCATCTGTAGCATCCTGCTATCTATTCTATATAGATAACAACATCGAAATGAGCGCGTATCAAAACACTAGACACGATCATCGTTGAACTTAATTTATCTTAAATAATGATTTACTCATCAAGTATTACTGTTAATATCGTTATAAAATTACATTTACGACTAAAAATGTGCTAAAAGTCACAGTCATTCATGGCGTTTGAGTGTAATTTTTCTTCATCAGAGAATGTGGCAATCAGAACAAGTCACCATGATGGTATATTGTTAGCTTATTAAGCCCACAATAATACGACATTTATTGGTTCAAATACTCAGCTAAGAACTGGGAATACAATATATCCCTTACTTATCAAGGGATAATACTCACGAGCGGTATACGCATAATATGTGTGAAATCGTTAAAAAAATAATAACATAGCTTTAAAAACGGAGTAAAATGTTAATGGAAATCATGTCTTTAAAGCACTGTACCCGGAGTAGCAATGAATAATCCAATTTCAACAAGACTGCAATTACTGTCACCTTTTACCGGGCTAAGTTGTCCGCTGAGTGACATACCTGATGCTGCATTTGCTCAAAAAATGGTTGGTGATGGTTTTGCCGTTGACCCTACAGACAACATTTTACATGCCCCTTGTGAAGCTCAAATCACTCAAATACATCCTTCGAAACATGCAATAACCTTAAAAACAGCCGCAGGGATTGAAATCTTATTACACATAGGTGTCGACACAGTAAAGCTCAAAGGAGAAGGATTTGAGGCTTTAGTGAAAGAAGGTGACATTGTTGCCGCCCAAACACCGTTAATTAAACTCGATTTAGATAAAGTCGGTGAGCAAGCGACGAGTTTACGTACCGTCGTCCTACTTACTGACATGCAGCAAATTAGCAGCTTAATCCCGACAACACAGAAAAACATCCGTGCAGGTGATGTGTTATTTGACGTTGTACTATCATCTGAAAATCAAACTCAAGCAGTTGAAAAGTCTGATAATATGTTAACTTCAGCCCCAATTACTGTTATCAATCCGACTGGTATTCATGCTCGACCTGCGGCTGCTATTGTTACCGCCATTAAACCCTTCTCTTGTGATGTGATGATAGAGAAAGCAGCAGAACAAACAAACGCACGTAGTGTCGTCGGCATAATGGGATTAGACATTCGTTGTGGGGATAAGATTGTCATTCTAGCTAAAGGGACAGATCAACTCGCTGCTATTGAAGCCTTAACTCAAGCCATACAATCAGGACTCGGTGAAGAAGCCACAGCCATAGATACAAGTAATGATTTCGATCCTTTTTCTGAACCTTCACTGTTATTACAACACAGTCAAGATCCACGCAGATTACTCGGTGTTGAAGCCTCACCAGGACAAGTGAAAGGTAGACTCTATGTCATTGAAGCCCAAGTGCCTAAATTTGATACTTTTGCCAGTGATCCTCTTGTTGAACAAACCAAACTCGATAATGCCATCAAAATTGCAGACGCAACTCTGGTTGAATTAGTCGACGAACTTCGCAGCAAGGGAATGGAAGATAAAGCCGATATTTTCATTGCTCATCAAGAACTACTCAATGATCCTGACTTATATCAACGCTGCCAAACAGAACTTAAACAAGGAAAATCTGCGCCTTACGCTTGGGAAAAAAGTGTTTGCAGACAAGCAAACAAATTGGCTTCTATGGATAATAATTTATTAGCTGGCAGAGCAATTGATTTAAACGATGTCGGCAACCGTGTCTCCCGTATACTCGCCGGATTATCACAAGACACCATTCCTGCACAACTACCAGAAAATACCATTATTGTCGCCAAAGAACTAACACCTTCAGACACTGCCAAGCTCAACCCTGATCACGTACTTGGGATCTGTACCTCTTTAGGTGGAACAACAAGCCACAGTGCTATTTTGGCTCGTGCAATGGGGATTGCTGCGATGGCAGCTGTCGATCCAAAAGTATTAACATTACACAATACAGAAGTCCTACTGGATACTGCCAAAGGCTATTTACTGCTTAATCCTACTCAAGAGGAAATGTTGCAACTGCAAGCCATTAAAGAAGCTAACCAAGAGCAACACACCATTGCACTTGAACATAAAGATGAAGCTGCTGTGACGTTAGATGGCACCCGGTTTGAAGTAGCCGGTAACATAGCCAATGTCACCGATGCCAAACAATTGGTTGAATTAGGTGGCGAAGCTGTCGGTCTATTACGCTCTGAGTTTTTATATCAAGATCAAGCAATTTCACCAACAGAAGCTGAGCAAGAGCAAGCTTACCGACAAGTTCTTAACACATTAGGTGAACGCCCTCTTGTGGTGCGGACATTGGATGTTGGCGGTGATAAACCCTTATCTTATTTACCCTTGCCTAAAGAAGATAATCCCTTTCTCGGCGAGCGAGGCATTCGAGTTGGCCTAGATAAACCTGCCATATTACGTCAACAGATCCGCGCTTTACTTAAAGCCTCAGCCGCTGGACGCTTGCGTATCATGTTCCCTATGGTTGCATCCTTATTTGAATTAAAACTAGCGAAACAAGTATTAAACGAAGAAGCTGATAAATTAGCCATCGACATGAGTAATATTGAAATTGGGATCATGATTGAAGTCCCATCTGCAGCCATCATCGCTGACGTACTCGCTGAGCACGTTGATTTCTTTTCTATAGGTACCAATGATTTAACTCAATACACCTTAGCTATCGATCGCGGTCATCCAAAATTAGCAGCCCTTGCCGATGGATTACACCCAGCAGTGTTACGGTTAATTGAACTCACCACTAAGGCGGCTCACGCTAAAGGGAAGTGGGTGGGGATATGTGGTGGTTTGGCCGGTGAAAAAGACGCTGTGCCTATTTTGGTTGGTCTAGGCATTGATGAATTATCCGTCAGCGTTCCTAGCATCCCTGAAATCAAACATCAAATACGCCAATTAAATCACCACGCATGTAAAGCATTAGCCGCGAAAGCTTTAGTCTGTGCTGACGCTAAAGATGTTCGTGAGCTAATGCGAGATCCTGTGACCTTACTGACGATATCAAAGCAATCATAATTTTTTGATTAATTCAGCAGTAAATAGCTAAAATGAACAAGGTAACAATAATGACAACTAAAACAAAAAATAACATTAACCCTAAAAAATCCCACCTCACCGATGCATTTTCAATCTTGCAGAAAGTCGGAAAATCGGTCATGTTACCGGTATCAGTACTGCCGGTTGCAGGTATTTTATTAGGGGTTGGTGCGGCTAATTTCAGTGTACTCCCAGATATCGTTAACTTGCTTATGGTCCAAGCTGGCGAAGCCATATTTGGTAACATGGGTTTGTTATTCGCTATTGGTATTGCACTTGGTTTTGCTAAAAATGATGGCGTAGCTGCCATGGCAGCACTGGTCGGTTATTCCATTATGACAAAAAGCATTGATGTATTAGAACCAGGAACTGATGTCGGTGTATTTGGTGGCATGATTGCAGGTGCTATCGCAGCTTGGACATTCAATCGTTTTTATAAAATACAGCTACCTTCATACCTAGGGTTTTTCTCAGGCAAACGTAGTGTCCCAATAATCACTGGCTTAGCTGCCATCGTAGCAGGGGTGATCTTGTCATTTATATGGCCACCCATTGCTCATTTATTGGCAACATTCTCTAACTGGGCAGCCTATCAAAATCCAACCTTAGCGTTTGGTATCTACGGTGTCGTAGAACGTTTATTAATTCCAGTCGGTTTACACCATGTGTGGAATGTCCCCTTCTTCTTCGAGGCTGGTAATTGCGTCGACAGTTTAGGCAAAGAAGCGACGGGTGTATTGACTTGCTATTTACAAGCTGATGATGCCAGCCGTGCTGCTGGTAATGGATTCGGTCAATTAGCTGGTGGTTATCTATTTAAAATGTTTGGTCTTCCTGCTGCCGCTCTTGCTATTTGGCATACTGCAAAACCTGAAAACCGTACCTTGGTTGGCGGGATTATGATGTCTGCAGCCTTAACCGCCTTTTTAACTGGTATCACTGAGCCTATTGAATTTGCCTTCTTGTTTGCGGCACCTGTACTGTACGTCGTACATGCATTACTTGCTGGATTCGCTTATGTATTGGTTAATATGCTCGGCGTCGTTCATGGCACATCATTTTCACACGGGTTAATCGACTTTTTAGTACTCTCTGGCCATTCACAAAAAATAGGCTTGTTGGCGCTACTCGGTTTAATTTACGCTGCAGTTTATTATACTGTCTTTAGAGTATTAATCGTCTCGTTGAATTTAAAAACACCTGGACGTACCGATGAC
The DNA here is from genome assembly GCF_013248905.1 of Shewanella sp. VB17. NCBI lineage: Bacteria > Pseudomonadati > Pseudomonadota > Gammaproteobacteria > Alteromonadales > Shewanellaceae > Shewanella > Shewanella sp. VB17. The sequence goes on along the minus strand of NZ_JABRVS010000001.1, from coordinate 2,466,802 downwards.
GATCTCGAAATCGAATCAGCCGTTGGCACTGAAAGAGCGCGCAATTTTATCGAAGCTTTTGGCGGCCCTGCAAACTTAACCAATGTGGATTCATGCATCACCCGTTTACGTATTGACGTCGTTGATACCAGTAAAGTTGACCAAGCTCGGTTAAAACAGCTAGGCGCCAGTGGAGTGCTTATTTCTGGTAACGCGATACAAGCCATTGTTGGTACCATAGCTGAAGTGACGCGAACTGAAATAGACGAAATGATTGGATCTGGGAGTTTCGTGCAAACAAAAATAGCGCCGGTAATTGAGAGCCCTGTAGTCGTCAACACAGCCGTTAATGCTCAAGCTACCGCGATAAAATCTGTTTTAGGTGAGATTACATCTTGTCGATCGATAGCTGACAATCGCTTACGTATTGAAGTAAAAAACAGTGAGACCATCGATAAGCAAGCATTACTGAATAATAATGTTGAAGATATGGTTATCCTAAATAGTCAGGTCATTCACTTACTATTTAAAACCAATACCGCCGCATTGGCAAATGCGTTAAACCAGCCACTGTAGAGTCATCATCTGGAGCAGAATGAATTAAACTTTTAATTCATTCTGTGCTTATAGGGGGAAACACAATAAATGTTCCCCCTATTATAATTCTACGTTTTAGTCTCTATCAGGTAGGTGATGTCAATCAGTCGGCAGCCATAAGATGACTCAATGCCGTAAAAAAAATGAGAGTATCAGTAAAGTTTAATCAACAGTGAGACTAGTACAATAAGTAAAGATGGCTCATTTCGTTTAGATAGTCATGATTTAGAAAATATGAATTTTCCACAAACCACCCCTTTTCATTCGCTCCAATTGCTTATTTACAGAGTCTATTGAACCAAATAACGATAATCCTATCTTTAATACTGATTGACAAAGTCACTAGCAAGCTATCAATTTAAAGGCGATAAAGAATCAAACTATTCGTTGAAGAGACAGGCATCCTGAATCTTCAGGTAGTTTGATTCTTAGATCCCAAGGATAACCGACATAAATGAACAACTGTCACTCAACTGTTTTCTTGCGCTAATAAAATTTTATTCATCATGACTGCTACGCCGTGTTCTGTTGACGACAGGGTTAGCTCAGCATCAGGTAATGCTTGACGTAACGCTTGTTGAGAGTTTTCCATCAGCACAGGTTTAGCAACCACGCTGAGCATCTCAACATCATTCATACCGTCTCCAAAGGCCACTGCCTCTGTCAATTGTAAGCCTTTATCTTTTAATACCACTTTGACAGCTTCACCTTTATTGGTATTCGCTTGCATCACTTCTAAACAATTTTCCAATGAGAAAGTTAGGTTAATACGGTCACCGTAACGAGCGTTTAACTCCTCATAAATAGGTTGTAACAATTCCTGCTCTGCCCAGAAAAACATTTTGATCGTATTGCTTTTATCAAGTGCACTTAACTCTGTTGCTACGCAGTCAAAGGCCCCGTTTAATCCTATATCGTCCAACTCTTTTATGCGGTGACTTGTATACCAAGTCTGATCGGTATATAGATTTACCTGCACAGCATAATCAAATTTCGTATCACTAATTTCTTGGGCAATATCACTGTCTAGATCCTGCTGATGAATAATCTGACCTTCACGATTATGGACTCGAGCACCGTTTGAAGTAATGAGATAAATAGGGATATCAAGATGTTCTTGTACACTGTTTGCCTCAATATAATGCCGACCAGTGGCGATAACAAATTTATACCCTTTATCCACCCAACGCTGAATACTGTCCTTAGTGCTCGCTGAGATCTGATGATCTGCCCCCAGCAATGTTCCATCGAGATCTGAGATCGCTATTTTATACATACTAATTTACCTTCTTATCAGTCATCGATTCCATACCAGCATACTAAAGCGCACAAGTTAGCTTAATCGCTAGGTTGCTGTCAAACTCAACGTACATAGCCCAAGTAAGGTAAACCGGTATTCTCGAGGGGGACATTATTATGGCCAAATCTGAAACAATAAAATAAACAATAAGTCACCTGAACTCTAGCTAAGTAAGAAATTAATAGTGCCATTATTAAAAAATCATCATTTATTTGTTCACACTATACGCAGATACAAATAATAGTTTCCTACTATATAAGTACAAAGGAAAAGGGTTAAGTACTGTTAGCAAGAGTAAACCGCAAGACGTAAAAAATTTAACAAGTAAAGTTAACCACTTACCTTCAAATACACGACTTACATAATAATTAATATAGGACATGGAATAATGCAAATTAAATCATTAGTTCAACTAATTATACTTACCGTAGGAGTCACAACAAGCACTCCACCTTGGGCAACATCAATAGAAAGTACCACGCAAAATAATAGCGATAATCCTGTGCATGCACTCGCCCAAGGCTGCTATTCAATCCAATCTCCACAAACAGGAAAATATATAAAACGCGGCACTGATGACCAGCAAATTAGCGACGAGCAAAGTTATGGTTTTTCCAGCACTGAGCTACACAATGCCAGTCGTTTTTACTTTAAACCGACGGATTTAAACCATTATCTGATGACAGATCAAGATAGCTATTATCTCACTGCACATACGTCTTCAAATATCATAGCGAGTCAATCTGTCAGTCGTTTTTCCGAATGGCAAACAAGGGCTATCACACAAGACACTAACAGTACTCTCTATCAGTTTAACCTCTCGGGATTAAATAAAACACTGCACTATGATTATCACAATGATGCATTATCAATCATCGAACTCCCCAACATAGAACAACAAGAAGCTGAAACGACTTTTAAATTAGTCACTCAAAATAATTGCTCCTCTTTTCCTGAAATAACAACCAACGTCAGTGGCAACATTGACGCCCTTAAAGGCTCTGTGGATCAGAGTGTACGAGGCTTTATCGATCCTCACACTCATATTACCTCTTATGAGTTTATGGGTGGCCGCTTTATGCATGGTCAACCTTTCCACCGCTTTGGTGTCGAACATGCTCTTAGCGACAGCAGCACAGTACATGGCTATAGAGGGGCACTTGACATCATAGGCAATGTATTAGCCTACAACGACATCACTTATCGCTATGATACTCGTGGTTGGCCAGACTTTCCTCACTGGCCGAATCACAAACAGATGAGCCATATGGGTTATTATTATAAGTGGATGGAACGAGCCTACCTTAGCGGGCAAAGAATGATCGTCACTCATCTTGTGGAAAACGAAGTATTGTGCCACATACAGTCGACAATCAACCCCGCCGCTTGGGGCAACCACAACAGCTGCAACACCATGGACAGTATTCGACTGCAAGTAGAAAGCCTATCTAAAATGCAAGATTATATTGATGCCCAAGCAGGCGGTATAGGCCAAGGATTCTTTCGCCTCGTCACCTCTCCTGAACAAGCTCGTGAAGTAATAGCTAATGGACAATTGGCCGTGTTGATGGGCATTGAGGCATCAGAAACCTTTAATTGTGGACTCAAAGATAGTTGTTCTCGTTTTGATGTCGAGCAACAACTACAAGAAGTCTATGACTTAGGCGTACGAATTGTTTATCCAACCCATAAATTTGATAATCGATTCGGTGGCTCTCGTGTTGAAGACAGTGTGATCAACATAGGTCAAGTACTCAGTACAGGCTATGCTTTTGACGCTAAAGAGTGTGACGGTTTCACTCACGGTATTAACCTACATTCTGACTTTCCTCTGCTCAATGATCTTCCTATTATCAGAGAAGCAGCGAAAACAATGGTAGGATCACAATATCCACCCACGCTCGAGCACTGTAATCAACAAGGTTTATCGGAACTCGGTGTGTATCTGGTCAATCGTATGATAGATAAAAAAATGCTCATCGAGCTCGACCATATGAGTGAAAAAACCGCCAACTCGGTAATGGATATTGTCGAAGCGCGGCACTACAGCGGGGTGATCTCATCTCATAGCTGGATGAATTCGGGTAAAAACGGAGAGCTGCATCGTAATTTCAAGCGTGCAGTACACGTAGGCGGCTTTGTCACACCCTATAACTGGACCTCGGACCACATCGCCAGCACTATCTCGCAATATCTTGATGAGGTCGAACAAACAAACTATGTGCATGGTGTCGGTTTCGCAACGGACATGAGCGGATTAGGTGAACAGCCTGGCCCTAGAGCAGATGCCCAAAATAATCCGCTTAAATACCCTTTTACCTCAGAGTTTGGTTTACTATTTAAGCGGCAACAGTCAGGAAACCGCACCTATGACTATAACTATGATGGTATGGCACATTACGGTATGGTTGCCGATCACCTACAAGATATCCGCGAACAGGCTCCAACGCGTATTTATGAGTCCATTATGAATTCAGCCGAAGCCTATTTACAAATGTGGGAGCGAGCAAAGACCAATGACAACAATGAACACCATAATCCTCTGGAGTTTTACGTCAGAATAGTTAATTGGAGCAACGGTAATTGTATCGATATTGCAGGCGATGATGACCAAGTCACTGATGGGAAAGCTATTCAACAATATGACTGTCAACATCAATCAGATGATCAACAGTGGATTTATGATAAATCAAACCAAACGCTCAAAAATCGCGTCAACCCTAACATGTGTTTAGACAATCGAGATCAAGCTTACAACAACGGCAATATTGGGATCAGCCAGTGCAACAACAGCGACGCTCAACGTTGGATTTATGATGGCTATTGGCTAAGGGCAACACAAGACCCTAATTATGTTGTTGATGTATGGGGAGCAGGTAATGGCAACTTCGTTGGCTCATGGACATTTGATGGCAGTAATAGTCAAGCTTGGGAACTGCGCACAGAAAGAGAAGTATACCTTTGGTCAACGTTACGTTCACATCAAGGAGGCCGATGTTTAGGGATCCCTGCAAGCAACGTAACCAACGGGAATCACCTAAAATTAGAGCCCTGCCACGGTGAAAATAACCAACAATGGCTCTACGACCCCAAAAAAGGCCGCATTCACACTAAAATTAACAGGGATAAGTGCGTCGCGCTGGCAGGATCTAACACCGCAAATAACACGCCGATTGTGGTAACTGATTGCAATAATGGCACTGCTCAACAATGGGAGCAAGATGGAGGTTACTTGCGTTCTCGCCTAGATCATCACAAAGTGATTAATGCCAACGCCAATGTTGACAACTCGGATATCACGATTTGGGATGATAACTCAGGCTCAAATCAAAGATGGCGAACGACAGTAAACTAGACCGACTTAGGCTAAAGTATCATCCGCTTTAGCCAGTATTGATTTGGCAACGCTAAGGGAACTATCGCCAAATCAAGAACCCAACAATCAGTCTAAGCTGATGAGCCTCTACACTATGTCACAAATATTAAAATAAATAGAGGGAAATATAGTTTCCCTTTATTTATTGCAGTATTAACGGTAGTCTTAGTCGAATAAAATAGCATAAGATTAATCAAACTGAATTTATGAGCCGAACAACACCCATTGTCCATAAAACACGCACACAAGTTGTTGTTGAAGTGCTCAGAGAGAAAATTCTGTCTGGTGACATCGCTGCAGGCGAACCGCTTCGTCAAAGTGCCTTAGCCTCCGAATTTCATGTCAGTAGGATCCCCATTAGAGAAGCCTTACTTCAACTTGAAGCTGAAGGGCTCGTCAAATTTGAAGCGCACAAAGGGGCAACTGCAACAGAGCTTTCAGTGGAACAAGTCACTGAATTGTTTGAGCTAAGGGTAATGATAGAAACAGACCTCTTAGCGAGAGCCATACCCAATCTAAGAGATGAAGATTATTTACGAGCTGAAAAAGTACTTGATGAACTAGAAATAGCCTTTAAACAAGAAGATGCTATTGCGACATGGAGTGAACTTAATACTCGGTTTCACACATGCTTATATCATCTTGCTAATCGACCACACACGTTAGAAGTCGTGCATGGCTTAAATACCAATTGTGATCGTTATATTCGATTACAATTACAGCTTGCAGGTGCAATAGCACAAGCAGAACACGATCATCGAGATTTACTCCGTTACTGTAAGAATAAAGAAGTCGATAAGGCCGTCGAACTTCTACGATCACATATTCTGCATGCTGCAAGCACTTTACGCGATCTTGTCGCACAAAAAGTAGCATAAAACACAGGAGAGATCGGCCAACTTGTTAAGCTAAGTTATGTTTAATAAGAAAGTTATAATTTTTGCCTTTTTATTTGAGAGAAAAACTGATGCAGTACGCCACGATCACCGGCTGGGGAAAATGTGTTCCGCCAGCAACCTTAACAAATCATGACCTTTCGACCTTCATTGACACTTCTGATGAATGGATTAAATCACGTACCGGCATTAGCCAACGTCATATCAGTCATGTCAACACCTCAGAACTGGCCTCTGTCGCAGCGCAACATGCACTCGCAGCCGCTGGCATTAAAGGCTCTGATTTAGACATGATCATACTTGCAACTGCCAGTCCTGATACCTTGATCCCCAATATCGCTTCTACGGTTCAAGCCAATGTCGGCGCAACCTGCGCAGCATTTGATATCAATGCAGCCTGTAGCGGATTTCTTTATGGCGTCGGTCTTGCTAGCTCACAAATTAAAAGTGGCCAATGCAAGAAAGTACTTGTGATAGGCGCGGAACGTTTATCTTTCTATCTCGATTGGTCACGTCGTGAAACTGCCGTTCTATTTGGTGATGGCGCAGGAGCTGTCGTACTTGAAGCGACTGATGAAGCTATCGGGGTGCTTGGTTATGAGCTAAACAATGATCCTGCTGGCCGCGATATTCTCAAATCAGGCTTCGGAACCGCAATGGATAGATTTAGTGCTAATTCACTTGAATTTTACATTGAGTTTAACGGCCAAGAAATCTTTAAACGTGCCATCGCAGGCATGGGGAAATTAAGCACTCAGGTACTGCAAAAATGTGGCGTAGATAAAGATGCTGTTGATTGGGTTATTCCTCATCAAGCTAATGAACGTATCATAGATACGCTTATCAACCGAATGAAAATCCCGAAAGAAAAAGCAATAGTGAACATCGCCAACTACGGTAATACTTCGGCTGCTACCATTCCTATCGCTATTTGCGATGCACTTGCACAAGGTAAAATAAAATCGGGACAAACGATTCTATCTTGCGCTTTTGGAGCGGGTCTAACCTCAGCAGCGACATTGATAAAATGGGGTGACAGAGTCACACCTATTCACCAAAGTGAAGCACAACTACCACCGTGTGAACAAACGGGTATTGAACTGGTTAGTCACGCCGTTAAACATTTTTGCGGCTAATCACTCACTTATTTTCAAAAACACCAGCCATCATGCTGGTGTTTTTTAATAACAACTATCCTTGTCTAATGATGACATCAATCAGTCATTGACTCCTCCACCCCACTGTCACCGCTACTTAATTTAATAACCTCAAGTTCCTTCGCTAACTCAACCTCACCAGAGTAGCTTTTTTTGATGATATCTCTGCTTTCATCTGTTTTACTGACACTGCGCAACATAAAATGCGCTAATACCAATTTATGGACATTCGCCTGTTGTGAGATCTCACCAATGATTTTTGGCGTCATATGAAGATTTTTTGCCACGCGTCCCGCTTCTTGTCCAATCGCATTATTGGCCACTAATAACTGCGTGTCTTTGGCTAACAGGACTAAATGACCGCTACTGCCATTCATATCTCCACTAAATGTCACTGAGCACTGTTTAAAAATGACTTTCCAGGCTAAAGCTGGCACTGGGCCATGAACAACATTAATAGCAGCAATCGATAAATCTTTGCTTAATGCTTGTTGCCACACTGCATTTTCAGGTGACACATTATGCGGGATCACCAAATAATCTGTGGAAGCTTGCTCCCTGATATTATCAGACAAATAGGGATAGGCACTATTTTGTTTATCATCGAACAATGCTGAGATAAATGCTGTTGTCGAAGGAAAACCAGCACCTGCATTAGGGCCGAAAATCGCTAAGTGTGTTTTTCTACCAGTGAAAAAACCGGCCTTAATATAAACTGGGATCGCCGCACTATGATCTACATGCAAGTGAGTCAGTAAAATGGCTTGCAAGTCATTAAAATTTGCCATAGATTTTTCAAAATTTAGCGTGCTGCCTCCACCAGCATCGACCATAATTCTAGCCTTACCATTTATCCACACTAAAAACGATGACGATGCCAAACCATCATCAATTTCAGGCCCTCCAGCACCTAACGTTTGTATGTTAATATCGTGACATTGCTCATCTGAAGGTATCGATGCAAACACACGGGTGCTAGCGATGATCACCATGATCACAACAACGTACTGATTTATTTTTTTCATCTACTGTTTATCCTCAGATCGATCATAATGTCTTATTAGAGGCTGAGGCAGATACCATCAAAAACGATTAAAAAAGGACGCTAATGCGCCCTATTTTGTGTCATACAACTTAACGCTAGAGAGTGGTAAAGTCATCAACATTAATGGCCGCTAGCCGTAACTCATCAGCCTTAAGTAATGAATCATGCTCTGCTTCAGTAATAATTAATTTTTCAGTCGCTAAAATAAACAATTCAATATTAGCTATTTTTTTAGACAGTAAGCCATCACGTTGGGCTGTCTTTATCTTCTTATAGAGATGACGACAGGCATATTGAGCTTTAAATGCATCTTCAACCTCTGCAATCCCCCCTTTATCTTGCTCAAAATCAGGACAAAGGAAAGTCAATCTATCACGAGCAGGTCCAGGTTTCATCATTCCAGTGACGAGATCTGTGGTCATTTTATCATTGGCACCATTAAAATGATTACCCAGAGGGAAAATCAACGCTCTCATCATCCAAGCTACCGGACGGTTAGGGAAGTTTCGTAGCGCACCATCAAGCGCTTTAGCGGCATTGTGGAGTCGGGTCGCCATGACAAAACGCACCGCGGGTAACTCATCATGCTGACGTCCATTATCTTCAAATAATTTTAACGTTGCTGAAGCAAGATACAATTCACTCAATACATCGCCCATACGTGCTGACAGCATTTCTTTACGTTTAAGATCCCCCCCAATAACCAACATAGAAAAATCTGTCATTAATGCTAATGATGATGACAAGCGTGTCATCTCTTTATAATAATGCTGAGTTTCACCACTGACTGGTGATTGGTTAAAACGACTGCCTGTCAAAGCACTCAATAATGAACTAAACGCATTTCTAGCCACATACCCAATATGACCTAATAAAAGAGAATCAAAACGCGCTAACGCGGCGCAAGTATCTTCCATGGCGGCAGTTTCCATCTCAGCCAGTACATAGGGATGACAACGTGTAGCCCCTTGCCCAAATATCATTAAACTGCGCGTCAGAATATTTGCTCCCTCAACAGTAATGGAAATAGGATTAGCCATATAGGGATGACCTAAATAGTTTTTAGGGCCAAGTTGGATCCCTTTTCCTGATTGGATATCCATCGCATCGTTGAGTACATCTCGACTCAGCTCAGTCATATGATATTTTGCAATTGCTGTCACAACCGAAGGTTTAACCTTAAGGTCGATACCTGTGGTCGTGAGCCTTCTTGCCGCCTCTAACTGGTAAGTATTAGCAATAATGCGAGCAAGCGCTTCTTGCACACCTTCAAACTCCCCTATGGAAAGACCGAATTGATGACGTACATAGCTATAAGCCGTTGTCGTTTTCGTCGCCGTGTGTCCAGATGCTGTTGCCAATGCAGGCAATGAGATACCTCGACCAGCAGATAAGCACTCAACCAGCATCCGCCATCCACGTCCCGCGTATTGAGGACCGCCAATGATCCAATCTAGAGGAATGAAAACATCTTTCCCTTGGGTCGTGCCATTCATAAAAGCCATGTTTAACGGGTTATGTCTTTGTCCGATCACCACCCCATCGTGATCGGTGGGAATTAATGCACAGGTAATACCCATGGTTTCTTTATCACCAATCAATCCATCTGGATCTTGCATCTGAAATGCCAAACCAAGAACTGTCGAAACTGGGGCTAGAGTGATGTAGCGTTTATCCCAATTAAGTCTTAAACCTAACACTTCTTCACCTTCAAACTGCTGACGACAGACGACACCAGTATCTGGGATGGCACCTGCATCGCTACCAGCTTCAGGACCTGTTAACGCAAAACAGGGCACCGCTTTACCCGATGCAAGTTGAGGCAACCAGTACTCTTTTTGCTCATTCGTGCCGTAATGAGTCAATAACTCTCCAGGGCCGAGTGAATTAGGCACCATAACCGTGACCGCAGCACTCACGCTCCGGCTAGCCAACTTAGCCACAATGGTCGAGTTAGCATAAGCAGAAAACGCTTTACCACCATATTTTTTCGGGATGATAAGTGCAAAGAAGCCTTCCTGCTTAAAATATTCCCATAATTCAGGTGGAAGATCTTTACGTGTCTGAACAATATCAAAATCATCAATCATGCTTAACGCCGTGATCACTTGATTATCAATAAAGTCTTGTTCCTCAGCAGTGAGCTTAGGTTTACCATAGCTATGTAATGTTTCCCAATTGGGTTTACCGCGAAATAATTCTCCTTCCCACCAAACATCTCCAGCTTCCATGGCTTCTTTCTCAGTGTTAGAAAGAGGAGGAAGTACCTTTTTAAAAAACGAAAAAACAGGACGTGTAACAAACTGCATCCTGATATTTTTAACACCAAAAAGCACAATAATAACCAGCAGTGCGAGTATAAATAGAGTCATGGGTTCACCTTTTAAATAACATCTTCATTCACTGGTACTGAAACACCAGCAGATAAATAGGGGATCATTTTACGAATAACGGCTTCAATATCATTATGTTCCTTAAAATCTGCAGCAGCGATTTCAATTAAAGCATCCGCTGATGCCATGGTAAAAACAACGGTACCTAAGGTAAAGTGTAAACGCCAAAACATCTCAGCGGGAGGAATATGTGGGGTACTCTCGGCAACAGCTTTAACAAATTGAGTCAAATGCTCACCATAATGAGTGGTGATGAACCAGCGGAGGTGACCTTGACTTTCAATGTAACCACGGCCTAAGAGTTGTAAAAAAGTGCTCGTACCTTCTGCCCTTAATTGATTTAAATCCAGTAATGGATCAACCAAAGCAGAGAAGATATCATCCAATGATGCAGTATTATCCCCTCCTTGTAATTTAACAATTTCTGCCGATGCAACAGGCATGAACACATCGAGATAACGTGCTAAAACAGCTCTAATTAACTCTTTCTTTGATCCAAAATGATAATTGACAGAAGCAAGATTCACCTCTGCTTTACTGGTTATCAAACGTAATGAGGTTTCAGAAAAACCTCGTTCTGCAAATAATTTTTCTGCAGCATCCAGTATTCTTGTTTTGGTATCAGATCGATTTGCCATTACATCGCCTTCTAACTCTATTTTAAACACTCGTTTAAATTAAACATTGACACACTTTTTGTCAAACTAAATTCATCGCCAATAAACCACACTTAATGGATCCCCTGTGCACTTAAAGTAGCTAACCTCTTGCCCAAGTTCTTTTGAGACAGCTTGCCAACTAAACCATTGCAGCCTCGATCAGCTCTACTTTATATAGGCTGTAAAATTGATACAAAATTGGTATTATAGGCACTATTACCCCTTATTAACAACCGTGAACCATGATGACTCATTTAGATGAACCTTGCCCTTGCAGTCAAAATAACAGTCACACTTTTGTCTCATACAGTGAATGCTGTGCTCCTTACCATCAAGCAAATAGTACGCCTATCACGCCAGAGCAATTAATGAGAAGCCGCTATACTGCTTTTGTTATGAAACAATATGATTATTTAATCCAAACTCATCATCCAGCATTTTTAAATACGTTAACCGCTGAAGTATTAGCCGAAAATGATGCGTTACAATGGCTTTCTCTTCAAATAATGTCACATCACATGCAAGCCTATTCAGGCGAAGTTTGTTTTCAAGCCTGGTATCGCGATGCAAATGGGATCAATGCCATCCATGAATGTTCGCAATTTATCTGTGAAAATGGCCTATGGCTCTATACACAAGGAAAACAAAAAGCTGCTGTTTATCCTAAAAGAAATGAAACATGTCTTTGTCACAGCGGGAAAAAATATAAGCAATGCTGCCTAAAATAGACTGAGCTAAACGAGCTGTACGCTAAACCATTGATGGACTTTCGCATGATTTACCTTGTTTTATAAAAAATTGGCTACACTCTGATTCTCTTAACCCCGGACTGTACAGGAACCCTTGGGTTTGATGGCAATGATTATCTGCTAAAAAAAGCTCCTGCTCTTTCGTTTCAACCCCTTCAGCTGTCACAGAAATATTTAATGCTGATGCCATAGCAATAATTGCACTCACAATTTCCTGACTTTCGTGGCTAGTGGAAAGATCTGAAATAAATGAGCGATCGATTTTAAGTTTACAAATAGGGAACTGTTTTAAGTAGCGCATCGAACTGTAACCGGTGCCAAAATCGTCAATAGCAAGCCCAACCCCCAGCTCCGTCAACTCCTGACATAAATGAGTCGCGTATTTTATGTCTTCCATTAGTTCTGTTTCTGTAATTTCTAAAATCAAGGTCCCAGGTTTTAAACGATAACATGTGATCAAATCCCAAACCTGAACGTATAAGTTACCACTAAAAAATTGTCTCGCAGCCACATTCACATGCATCGTTAAATTAACATACTGACGTTGCCACTGATTGAGCTGCTTACAAGCCGCCTCCAGCACCCAAGTACCAATGGCATTGATATGGCCAGTTTGCTCGGCTATTGCGATAAAAGCACCAGGATATAGCACACCTTTTTGAGGATGATTCCAGCGAATAAGCGCTTCAGCCCCAATATAACATTTCTTTTGAAGATCTTTTATTGGTTGATAATAAAGTTCAAATTCTCTTCCTCTAAGTGCCGTTTGTAAATCTCTTTCAATTTCAGCATTCTCTTTAAAAGTACTAAGCAAAGCGTTATTAAATATTTGAATTGCATCTCCCTGTTTATTTTTAGCATATTGAAGAGCAATATCAGCACAAGCTAAAGGTAAAAAATTAGCCTCAATTTTTTCAATGTCTACAACCGCAAGAGCAGGTTTGGGCTCAATGTGTTCGCGATCGATCACCACCGCCTTAGTCAGTTGGCGGTAGAGACTTGAGGTTTTGTATGTTAGTTCACTTTGTGTCAATTCAGGGAAAACAATAGCAAATTCATCACTACCAACTCTGGCAAATTGCTCTGTATGATTAACCTTAGCAAAATGTTTTAACCTGCTGGCTATCTCGATCAATAAACGATCACCATTATCATGGCCATATGTATCATTAAATCGTTTAAAACCTCGTAGATCAATCAGTAATAAATGTCCTTTACTTACTTTTTCAAGCTTTTTAATAAAATAAGTTCGATTATATAAATCCGTTAAACGGCAACGCCATGCCAGTCTTTCAAGTTCCAGATTATGCTTATGCTCTTCACTACAATCTTCTGCATTTATTAAAGCAAAATGATTACCTCTATCAGTAATAAACTGCTTAATAGAGTAACGAACCCAACATGAAGAATTGTCTAATTTGAGAATTTGACTTTCGCCTTTCATCACTAAACCTTGTTTAAGTTTAGCCAACACTTCTTTCGCTTTTTCAGGGTATTGGTTAACAAAACTTAATTCCTGCAATGAGTGGCCAATCACACTCGTTTTACATTTACCCGTTATTGTCTCGTGAGCCTGATTAACATATTCAACCATTTCTGTTTTAAGATTAATTAGCATGGTGATTTGATCAGAGCCTTCAGCAGCGTTCAGTAATAGTGCTAATTTTTCTTCCTTTTCATAGGCATTACGCGTTGCAAGCGAGAGTGCTAATTGATCAGCCACTTGGGAGGCTATTTGAATATCATTGTCTGACCAATGAGAAAATTCCATTCTTTCAAGAAATAAAATACCTTCTAAATACCCATTAATTCGAATTGCAACATCAAGTGTAGACCTCACGCCACTGGGCGTAAAATACCCGAGAGCTAATTCACACAGCCTAGGATCGTTACCTGTATCAAAAGCATCAATTAGGCGTTTATTGGCTAATTCTGTTATATATTTAGGGCATAAATCCGGAGCTGGGCGTACAAAGCCATCAGGTGAAATATGGCCATAATTAGCAATAGGATTAATTTGATTGTTTTCACAAGAGATAGTTACAACGCCGACGTGCGTGACGAGAAGATGTTGACATAACAACTCCGCAGCCATTTGAGCAGTCTTTTGAAAATTCCCCTCTTGCTTAGCTTCAGAGTTAACAATCAACTCCAATAAGTGTTGATACTTAAACTTCTTCACTTAGCTCCCTAAAATGAGTAAGCATGCCTACCCAATGTTCCATTTAATTGATCGTGTTTGTCAATTTTTCGAAACTAGTCAGTATTAAAATTATTATTAGCGCGCCAGACTACATGACCAACTAGCTAATTTGCAAACATCACCGCCAATTTAAATGCTATTTTCTAGTTGAAATATTATTTTCTCTACACTAAAGGCAAATTTAATCAATAAGTTAAATATTTCACCTTCACTCTTTATTTCACTTGTTACATTATCGAAACGATTTTTTGCTTTTTCTGCTGTGATCTTGGCTTTTTTATGCGCTTCAATACCTGTAAAAGAAAGCAATAACTGAGTATCATTTTCATCAATCATAGCACCAATATCAGCATAACTGCCGCAATCATTACAGGTGTCATTCACTAAGGTTGATTGCTCTAGTGTCGCTATCTTCATTCGTTATTAGCTCTATTGATGTACATTGGTCATCATTATACGCTAACAGTTGACGGGTTTCGCGTTAAAAAATTGAAGAGAGATCATAAAGCAATAAGTCATTAACAATCAGGTTAAGCCCCGACTTATTAACCGTTGTTGAGCGAGCAGATCAACAAAGTGAATATCCAGAGCTGAATGAACCTCTGATGCCACATTATTATTATATTTTTGTCTGGTTAAGATGTCGCAATTTGCCAATACCTTTTGCATCAGCATCGGCTTATCACCTCGGATCACCAAAGCCTCAGGAGACAAAGCTTGCATAAGTTGAAAAGCCCTTATTCCACCTTTAACGAAGGTGGAACTATTATCCCTAGGTGATGATTGAACAGTCACATCATTGATCAAATCCTGTTTTTCTGGCAACTCAAACTTAGCACGCAAGGCTAGGTTTGGATCAATAGCATCATGACTCAAGTGAAATTGAGCCATATCACGCGCATCTGCAGACAGGAATGCTAATAAAAGTGCAAACTCACCTCGCCTATCTTGATCGATGGCGTGATTAAGGCGTGTGCCCAATTGTGACTCATTGATTAAAATTGTGCTTGTTCGCATAAAAATTCATCACTAAAACAACCCATTGGTAATTAATCGGCCGCTTGGAGCACAACTTTAGCAATTATTTCAAATAGGACCTTTACACAACCACCGTTTGTGTCTACTATTCTCGCCGCAAGTTGAGGAGGGGTTCCCGAGTGGCCAAAGGGATCAGACTGTAAATCTGACGGCTCAGCCTTCGAAGGTTCGAATCCTTCTCCCTCCACCACTTGCGCAAAATGATAATAAAAGTATCCGTGGAGGGGTTCCCGAGTGGCCAAAGGGATCAGACTGTAAATCTGACGGCTCAGCCTTCGAAGGTTCGAATCCTTCTCCCTCCACCACTTCTTATTAACTGAATCAGCATCATTGCTTATTTTAAACATTTGACTAACGTTTAAAATACATTGATGTCACACAACATAAATACACTGCTTTAACTTCCTACCTTAATTATTATTGGTTACTATCTAGATAATAACATCTACGGTACAGGGCATATATAATGAATTCTTGGGTTAACATGGCGATCGAAAAGATCGAATCAGACTATCAACGCAGTGCTGATACTCATTTAATTAAATTGGATATTCCTCAACTCACAGGAATTGATATCTACCTTAAAGATGAAAGTACCCATCCGACAGGCAGCCTTAAACATAGGCTGGCACGCTCGTTATTTCTGTATGGGCTTTGCAACGGTTGGATTAAAGAAGGCACAACGATTATAGAGTCTTCATCTGGGAGTACAGCTGTCTCTGAGTCGTATTTTGCTCGATTACTCGGCCTACCCTTTATTGCCGTTATGCCTAACACTACCGCAAAGAAAAAAATTCAACAGATTGAATTCTATGGCGGCTGCTGCCATTTTGTAAACCATTCAAGTGAGATTTATGCCGCTTCGGAGCAATTAGCAAGTCAACTTGATGGGCATTACATGGATCAATTTACTTATGCTGAACGTGCAACAGACTGGAGAGGAAATAACAACATAGCCAATTCAATTTTCGAACAGATGGCGTTAGAACCTCACCCTATTCCTAGCTGGATAGTGATGAGTCCTGGGACCGGAGGCACATCAGCAACCATTGGTCGCTATATACGTTACCAGCGGCTCGATACTCAACTTTGCGTTGCAGATCCAGAACACTCTGTATTTTATGACTATTACACTACAGGTGATAAAACGTTAACATCGGCTCATGGCAGTAAAATTGAAGGTATTGGCCGCCCAAGAGTGGAACCGTCATTTATTCCAGGTGTCATCGACAATATGGAGAAAATACCCGACGCCGCTTCTATCGCCACCATGCGCTGGTTAGAAAAACTAATAGGCAGAAAAGCAGGACCTTCGACAGGCACAAACTTATATGGTGTCCTTAAAATAGCAGTAAAGATGCAAGCAAGTCATCAACAGGGTTCTATTGTGACCTTATTGTGTGATTCTGGAGAACGCTACTTAGATAGC
This sequence comes from Shewanella sp. VB17, assembly GCF_013248905.1. Taxonomy (NCBI): domain Bacteria; kingdom Pseudomonadati; phylum Pseudomonadota; class Gammaproteobacteria; order Alteromonadales; family Shewanellaceae; genus Shewanella; species Shewanella sp. VB17. The sequence goes on along the minus strand of NZ_JABRVS010000001.1, from coordinate 2,449,981 downwards.
TATTACGACCCAAGTTGGGTGCAAGAGAACATAGGCTCGCTGAGCAAATACGAGGCTCAACTCACACAATTTTCCCTCACTGGTCGCTTGAACTAATCAATCTCTAGATACTTATGAGTCTGTATCGACAATCGCCAATTTCGCTCGATGCAGACACGCATAGCCAATTCAGTTGCTCGTTTTTTTTGGCTAATAGGTTGTAAACAAATAGTCTTATTAGCTACATCAATGTTTGTTAATAAGGCGTCAAGATCTTCTATATGGGTTTGAGTGGCAACAGGGTGCTTAATTTCGTTGGCGCGATAAAGTGCTTGAGGCAATACCGCCATCCCCGCCTTCATTTTCAATTTAGGTGAAACGGTTACCCAAGTTTCATCTGAGCACAACACGGTAAACGTACCACTGGTTTCAATTTGTGTCGAATAGCCAGCTTTGTTTAATGTCTCCGTTATCACCGTTAAGTCATGCATACATGGCTCACCTCCAGTAATAACGATATGTGAAGCCGTAAACGCTTTCTGTTTTAAACGGTGAATTAACTGATCACTCGTTAAATGTGACCAACGCCCAATAGTACCATCAACTTGGATCACCAACTCAGGCTCAACACGATTGGTTTCAAGTAAATCCCAAGTATGTTTTGTATCACACCAGCTACAGCCAACAGGACACCCTTGAAGGCGCACAAATATGGCTGGAACACCGGTGTAAACTCCTTCACCTTGGATCGTCTCAAATACTTCATTAACCGGATACTTCATGCTGAACCTTCAAATAAATTAGGCGGCATTTATAATTGATTTCCCCGTCACTGGCAAGTCAAACCTACAATGTGAAACCACTGTCTTGCTGTTGAGTGAGAAAGCTTGCCTACATTCACAGTATATAGCTCAATCTACGCATTGAAAACATGACACTGGCTACATATAAAACTTATTTAAATTGTAATAATTTTCAGAAGCTTAGACGTTATTATAAGTTTAATTATTTGCAAGCTAAGTCAAATCCGTTAAAATAACAAAGGTGTATTCTAATTAGTGATTATTATGTCAAAAGCAGTCGTCGTGTTTAGTGGTGGTCAAGACTCAACTACTTGTCTCATTCAAGCCCTCACTCAATACGAAGAAGTTCACGGTATCACCTTTGATTACGGTCAAAGACATCAACAAGAAATTGACATTGCAAAAAAACTAGGCAAACAGCTCGGACTTAAAAGTCATAAGACACTTGATGTGACTATGCTAAATGAATTGGCTATTTCATCCCTTACTCGTGATTCAATTCAAGTATCAAATGAACTGATGGATAATGGTCTACCCAATACCTTCGTACCGGGTCGTAATATCTTATTTTTAACCCTCGCAGGTATCTTTGCTTATCAACTAGGTGCTAGCACTGTCATCACTGGTGTCTGTGAAACAGACTTTTCAGGTTACCCAGATTGTCGCAATGACTTTATCAAAGCAATGCAATCTGCATTAACACAAGGCATGGATAGACCTCTACTCCTCTCAACCCCATTGATGTGGCTCAATAAAGCTGAAACATGGGCACTTGCAGACAAATATCACAGCTTGACCTTAATCAAGGATGAAACCTTAACCTGTTATAATGGCATCAAAGGCACTGGTTGTAGCACCTGCTCAGCCTGTTTACTGAGACAAAAAGGACTTGATGACTATGCTAATAACAAACAGCAAGTACAACTTGATTTGGCCGCTAAGTGTTAAAAACACCACCATTATGGGGTAGCACTTTACCAATAATATTACTTATCTCACTCAGTTCAATCATATTATTTTATGTCAGCATAGACGATCTACTGGCCTATGAACGAAACGAGATAGCATTAGGCGAATATTGGCGATTATTTACCGGCAACTTGTTACACACCAACATTTGGCACCTTGTGATGAACGTAGCCGGATTATGGGTCATTATCTTACTGCATCAGCAACACTACCATTTAACCGGCTTTACCCTATTTTTTATAACACTTTGTTTGTTACAAGGTACCGGGTTGTATCTTTTTTACCCTAACGTACTGGGGTATATTGGCTTAAGCGGTGTACTACACGGAATATTTACCTATGGTGCCATTAAAGATATCCAAGTGGGCATGCGTTCAGGATATTTATTGCTGATCGGCGTAATAATAAAAGTCGGTCATGAGCAATGGTTCGGTGCCAGTAAACAAGTCACTGAAATGATTGGTACCCGTGTGGCCATAGAGGCTCATTTAGTGGGCACGATCACAGGTATCATACTTTTTTTTGCCATGGTATTTTTCAAACTTATTTTACAAAGAAAAATAATAAAAGCATCGTGTGATCAATAATCGACACTTTTAAAGTCTCATTAGGCTTTAATCAAAGTGCTATGAAGTCGACTCACTTGATCTCGTACTGCAGCGGCTTGCTCGAATTCAAGGTTTTTTGCATGCTCATACATTAATTTTTCCAATGCATCAATTTGATGACTGACAGTTGCCACATCTTTGACCTTATACTCACCTTTCGCCTCTGCTATATTGCGGATATGAGTAAGATCTGGCTGCTCATATTCCTTACCACCAATGTCCATCACATCGGTAATTGTCTTCGATACCCCTTTTGGAGTAATGCCATTATCTAGGTTAAATTGATGTTGCAACTTACGACGTCGTTCCGTTTCACCCATGGCTTTTGCCATCGAATCGGTGATTTTATTAGCATAAAGGATCACTTTCCCATTGATATTTCGGGCTGCACGACCAATGGTTTGAATAAGAGAGCGCTCAGAACGTAAAAAACCCTCTTTATCAGCATCAAGAATACACACTAATGACACCTCAGGTAAATCAAGTCCCTCCCTAAGTAAATTAATACCCACCAGTACGTCAAACACACCTAACCTAAGATCTCTTATGATCTCAACTCGCTCAACGGTATCAATATCAGAGTGCAGGTATCTTACCTTAACCCCATGTTCATCTAGGTACTCGGTAAGATCTTCAGACATTCGTTTCGTTAAAGTAGTGACTAAAACACGTTCATTCACTTTCACTCGCAGCGCAATTTCAGATAATAAATCATCAACCTGAATATCAACCGGACGAACCTCAAGCACAGGATCAAGCAAGCCTGTTGGTCTGATCACTTGCTCAGCAATTTCACCATCACTCTTGTCAATTTCATATTTTCCGGGCGTGGCTGATACGTAAATAGTTTGTGGCATTAAATCTTCGAATTCTTCAAACTTAAGCGGTCTGTTATCCAATGCTGAAGGTAAACGGAAACCATATTCAACCAAATTTGATTTTCTCGAACGATCGCCTTTATACATTGCCCCTATTTGTGGCACGGTAACGTGTGATTCATCAATGATCAGTAAACCATCAGCGGGTAAGTAATCTAACAAAGTCGGCGGTCCACTGCCCTCTCCTCGACCAGAAAGGTACCTAGAGTAATTCTCAATTCCAGAACAATAGCCCAGTTCAACCATCATTTCGATATCGTATTGAACTCTTTCGGTAAGACGCTGCGCTTCAACCAACTTATTATTATCAAGTAATTGCTGTCTACGTTCTCTAAGTTCCTCTTTGATATATTCTGTTGCCGTTAATATTTTTTCTCTAGGTGTCACATAATGACTCTTAGGGTATACCGTCGTACGCGCAATACGTTGAATAATATGACCCGTTAACGGATCGAATAAACTTAATCGTTCGATCTCATCATCAAACAATTCTACCCGTATGGCATTCCTATCTGAATCAGCGGCAAAAATATCAATCACCTCACCTCTGACGCGATAAGTGCCTCGCTTTAACTCAATATCATTACGAGTATATTGCAACTCACTGAGGCGGTTAAGTATATCTCGCTGCCCCATAAAATCACCTTGTCTTAGGTGCAATAACATTTTCAAATAAGAATCAGGATCACCTAAACCATAAATGGCAGATACAGAGGCTATTAATACCACATCCTTTCTTTCTAACAATGCTTTAGTCGCAGAAAGACGCATCTGTTCTATATGTGCATTGACCGAAGCATCCTTTTCAATAAAAGTATTCGTTGAAGGCACATAAGCCTCAGGTTGATAGTAATCATAATAAGAAACAAAATACTCAACAGCATTGTGAGGAAAAAACTCCTTCATCTCACCATAAAGCTGCGCAGCTAACGTTTTATTAGGCGCCATAATAATGGTAGGACGAGCCATTTTCTTAATCACATTGGCAATGGTGAATGTTTTACCCGATCCCGTCACACCAAGCAGAGTCTGACAAGCAAGACCCGCTTCAATGCCATCAACTAACTTTTCGATGGCTTTGGGTTGATCGCCCGCAGGGGCATATTGAGATTCAAGTTGAAAAGATAATTCTGTCACTAATTGCACTTCCTAAATAATGAGCACGCTATTTTGATCTATTACCCCATGATGACTTCCGCCATCATAAGCAGAACATTGTATCTGATATCAATCTTAATACCCAAACTCACTTAATGCACCTAAAGATAACGGCGATGAATGAGGGAAAGAATTAAGAATATGAAATTTTAAAACAACAAGTAAAAAAATGCTAAGTCGTTCATGGAAACATCATACCCACAGTGGAAATGACAAAATAGTACACAAGGCCCAAGCATTTTACGGTTACAATTAGATCACATTATAAATCCACTCTAAAATAAGCACTTGCTTTTACCAAGTCATTGTTAATTAATCATTTTAAATATTCCAAATAAAAATGCTCATTTTAACTTCAGCTCACTGTTTTTAAGGGGTTGACACACTATTTTTAGCTTAACCCACAGGTTTATCCACAGAAATAGTGGATAACTCAACCGACCCCTTATTATACGTGACTTTTAACACATATCATTCTTCTCTACATGAAATAAAAAATGATGTAATTTTATTTCATTTGAGTGTTTTAAAAAAAAGCCACAACTAATAAAACACTTAAATAAGAGCCTGATCCATCTGGATAAGCTGACATATATCGCCACTGTAAACCCTTATCATCCAATCTATTTACAGCCTATATCATACAATATGCTGATACACATCATTTACAAAGACAAGCTAATGGCATTGACTTTAGTCATGTTAATTACTGCCAAATCAAAAAATTCATGATAGATACAACAAGGATAACGATTGAATCTACACCATGATGGGTGTTTGCTGAGCACTTAACCGCTCAAATTCACTTTTTTTTGTCCGCTGAGTTGACTCATAACGAAGAGCGATTTACTATGCGTTCCGTCTTCAGCAATGAATGACTTTAAATTATTCCCCTGTAGTTCAGTTGGTAGAACGGCGGACTGTTAATCCGTATGTCACTGGTTCGAGTCCAGTCCGGGGAGCCAATTTAAAAAGTAAGTGTAAATATTAAATCGATTCCCCTGTAGTTCAGTTGGTAGAACGGCGGACTGTTAATCCGTATGTCACTGGTTCGAGTCCAGTCCGGGGAGCCAATTTAAAAAGTAAGTGTAAATATTAAATCGATTCCCCTGTAGTTCAGTTGGTAGAACGGCGGACTGTTAATCCGTATGTCACTGGTTCGAGTCCAGTCCGGGGAGCCAATTTAAAAAGTCAATGTAAGCAATAAAATCGATTCCCCTGTAGTTCAGTTGGTAGAACGGCGGACTGTTAATCCGTATGTCACTGGTTCGAGTCCAGTCCGGGGAGCCAATTTAAAAAGTCAATGTAAATATAAAACCGATTCCCCTGTAGTTCAGTTGGTAGAACGGCGGACTGTTAATCCGTATGTCACTGGTTCGAGTCCAGTCCGGGGAGCCAATTTAAAAAGTCAATGTAAACAATAAATCGATTCCCCTGTAGTTCAGTTGGTAGAACGGCGGACTGTTAATCCGTATGTCACTGGTTCGAGTCCAGTCTGGGGAGCCAATGTACATGTTAATAACTCATCATTTAATACTATTCGCTGACGTTAGTATTACCTAAACACAGCTCATATCCACACAATGCCATGACGAATGTCATGAACACCTTTGCCTTAAAGACGTATTTTAATCTTTTTTCAATAGCATAACCCTCAACATTAACTAAAATAATATTATCTGTGACTTTTTCTGTTTTATCAAAATGGATTTTTATGCACATATCGAAATTTTTTCATGGGATTATTTTTGTACTTTTTATCGGGCTTAGTTTCCTTGTATATTTGGAGCAAGCTCATATACTCGCTAAAAAAGGCAAGCTAAGGCTGGAAAATTATCATTCATACATAACAATAGACCATACTTTTCCAGAAGATGGTGCGCTTCTTTATGCAAAAATACAGTCTCATACACCGCTTCAGTTTTTTCAATTTATTCATGCAAGTAAAAACCGTTTGAACTTTACTGAAGGGGAATTCAACCCTACTTCACATCATCCCTTGAGTATATTATTCACGTTAACATTACCAGATACTCGCCAAGTAGGATCAGGTCGATTGCAAGTCAAGCTTTTCACACAAGATTTAACCCATAATGCAGTCTCTCAATTTGTAAAAATAAACCTCATTATCTGGCTAACCTATTTCATCATCACACTGATATTTATCAGCTTAATGATAAAAATAAAACAAAAAATAATTTATGCCAGTGACTATGTCAATGAACTATCACACCACCATTACCACCCATTAGAAAGTTCTAAATTACAAGCCGAATTCACGCCTTTAGCAGAGGCATTAGAACATTGCCTCTGTGAGCTAAAAAAACAAGGTGAGGAAAGAACAAAAGAATATGAAGATCTCAATCGTGCCGCTTTTAAAGATCAAACTACAGGTTTTGCTACCCGCTCAAAATTTACAGATAAACTCGCATCGCTATCCAGTGATGACAAAAATAAAATAGGCTTATTAGCATTCATAAAAGCCTCTGAACTCAATGTCATTAATGAGACTCTAGGTCGCAGCGCAGGTGATAATTACTTAATAAAAATAGCAAATTGTATTAGAAAGACCCTGACAGAACACCCTAATGCTGATTGTTACAGAATTTCCACCGCTGATTTCGCTATTTTCCTCCCAGGGCTCATTATTCAAAATGGCCTTCCCTTGGTCGAAAATTTAAAAAGTCAATTCGATGAATATCAAAAAACGGTTAACAACGAATCGATTGCCCATATTGGCCTTATTCCTTACACCCATGATAGTGAGCCTGCAACACTCTTATCTCTTGGAGATACAGCCACTAGCATAGCCCAAACATTAGGCCCTAACAGTTTCTATTTACTCGAAAAAAATAACAACGATGTACTTTATGATGACAAACATTGGAAAGAAACGATTGATGATATTATTAACAAAAAGTCCCTAAAATTTTATCACCAAGCCATCTTACCTTGTCAAAAAGAAACGACCACTTATCATGAACTTTTTTCAAAATTTTATAATCATGATGGACAGTTATTGCCAACAAATACTGTTATAGCAATGGCAGAGCGCCACAATATGATTATCGAACTCGATAAGCTTGTCGTGATGGCTACACTAGCTATGCTCGCTAAGGATCCAACACTCACTGGTGCTTATGGGATTAACATTAGTTCAGTTTCAGTCATGCAAGCGCCATTTATTCTCTGGTTAAAAACCTTACTCGCTAAACAAAAGAACACAGCCTCCAGACTTGTTTTTGAAGTGAACGAATCTGGTATGCAGACCAACCTAGTAGCAAGTTATAAATTTGTTGAAGCTATTCACAGCCTAGGCTGTAGAGTATCTGTTGAGCATTTTGGCATGGGTTTTACCTCTTTTAAATTTTTTAATCAAATAAAACCTGATTTTATTAAACTCGACGGCTCCTATACCAACAATATACATCAAGATACTAATAATCAGTTTTTTGTTAAAATGATCATTAATATTGCACGCCAATTAGGCATTTATGTGGTGGCAACCAGTGTCGAACACCAAGACGAAAAACTAGCATTGGAAAAGTTATTGATTGATGGGCTTCAAGGTTATTATATCGCCGAGCCAGAAGCAGTTAAAAATACCTAGATACCATAAAATGTGTCTATTTTCACAAAACCCTGCATTCTATGTGTTGTTTATACTCCCAGAAAAGCCGATAATAATAGGCATAATTGTGATAAATAATGAATTGAGATGAGTGAATATCTCCTACTATTGATAAGTACTGTTCTTGTTAATAATTTTGTATTAGTTAAATTTCTTGGTCTTTGCCCTTTCATGGGGGTTTCTAGCAAACTCGAATCAGCTATTGGTATGTCAATGGCCACGACGTTTGTTCTCACTTTGGCATCGATATTAAGCTATCTAATTAACCAGTATCTATTGTTGCCCTTTGATTTAAGCTATCTAAGAACAATGAGCTTTATATTAGTCATCGCTGTGGTCGTTCAATTTACTGAAATGGTTGTCCAAAAAACCAGTTCTACGCTGTATCGCGCATTAGGTATATACCTGCCATTGATCACAACCAATTGTGCTGTGTTAGGCGTAGCTCTGCTTAATATTAATGAAAAACATGGCTTTATTGAATCAGCAATTTATGGTTTCGGTGCCGCTGTCGGATTTTCTCTTGTACTCATATTGTTTTCAGCAATGCGTGAGCGGCTCGCTGCGGCCGATGTCCCCGAACCTTTCAAAGGGGGGGCAATCGCAATGATCACTGCAGGACTGATGTCATTGGCATTCATGGGCTTTACTGGGTTGGTTAATTAACAATGTCTAATATTTTTATTGCAATTGTTTTACTGACCCTCTTAGCTCTCTTTTTTGGCATTTTACTTGGCATTGCAGCAGAGAAGTTTAAAGTAGAGGCTGACCCTCTTGTTGATCAGCTCGAAGCCTTGTTACCCCAGACTCAATGTGGTCAATGCGGCTATCCTGGCTGTCGTCCCTATGCAGAAGCCATCGCCAGCGGTGAAAAAATAAACAAATGTCCTCCCGGTGGTACAGCCACAATGGAAAAGCTTGCTGACATGGCTGGTGTAGAGCCAGAGCCTTTAACGGCAAGTGAAGAGATCCAAATTAAAAAAGTTGCCTACATTCGTGAGGATGAATGTATTGGCTGCACGAAATGTATCCAAGCTTGCCCTGTTGATGCCATCCTTGGAGCTGGAAAGCTGATGCACACTGTGATCACAGATTACTGTACCGGTTGCGATCTTTGTGTCGCACCATGCCCAGTTGACTGTATTGATATGCTTCCCATCACACCAACAGTTAAAAATTGGGACTGGAAATTAAATGTCATTCCCGTTCAAATGCTTGAAGAGGACACCAAGTGCTAACCTTATTGGAACAGATTGATCAAGGAACATTATGGCGTGCAATAGGAGGCATTCACCCTCCAGAGCGAAAAACCTTGTCAAATACATCCAAGATTTCATGCTTACCACTGGCAGATGAATATATCGTTCCACTCACTCAGGTAGGTGACAATGCCGTATTAAACGTCACAATTGGCGATTATGTGACGAAAGGAATGAACATAACAAACGGTGATCACTTTGGTTATTTACCGGTACACTCACCGACCTCAGGACATGTCACTCACATAGAGCAACGCCCAAGCAATCACCCTTCAGGTCTTCCACAATTAAGCTGTGTGATCCGCCCCGATGGACTGGACACCTTAAGCGATAACATCCATCCTAAACTGGCGCTGAGTGATATTGAAAACTTCTCAGCTCAGGATGTGTTAAGTAAAATTCAACGGGCTGGGATCGCTGGTTTAGGGGGTGCCGCTTTTCCTAGCCACATAAAATTAAACCCGGCTAGTGACATTGAATTCCTCATTATCAATGCGATTGAATGTGAGCCTTACATTACCTCTGATGACATGATAATGAGAGAGCAAAGCGATGCTATAATGCAAGGCATTGCCATTATATATCAATTGTTAACTCCCAAGCGCCTCATCATCGCCATTGAAGACAATAAACCTCAAGCCATTGATATCATGCAACAGGCATTGAACCGCAGTCTGCTTCCCAAAGACGGGGTGAGGATCACATCAGTCCCGACATTATATCCTTCAGGCGGTGAAAAGCAGTTAATTCAAATATTAACAGGTCAAGAGGTTCCCTCTGGTGCTATTCCAGCTCAGCTGGGTATTTTGGTTCAAAATGTTGCGACTTGCTATGCAATACAAGATGCAGTACTCCGAAACTACCCACTGATTGAACGAGTGGTGACCATCACAGGTAACAATGTATCTACGCCGGGTAATTATTGGGCGCCGATCGGAACCCCTATTTCGCACCTTTTGTCACACACTGGCTTCTCAGGCAATAACACCGATAAAGTCATTATTGGTGGTCCTATGATGGGATATGCCCTCTATAATGACAACGCTCCAATCCTTAAAGGCACTAACTGTGTCTTATTACCCAATGAAACTGAAATGGCACCTGAGCAAAAAGAGCTCCCTTGTATACGATGTGGTGAATGCGCAGTTGTATGCCCAGCTCAGCTATTGCCCCAACAACTTTTTTGGCATGCCAAAGCGAAAGAATATGATAAAGCACTCAATTACAATCTCAATGATTGTATCGAATGTGGCTGCTGTACTTATGTTTGTCCAAGTAATATTCCCTTGGTGGAATATTACCGCGTAGCCAAATCAGCTGTAAAAAGTGAAATAGAAGAGAAAAAACAAGCTGAATTAGCTAAACAAAGGTTTGAACTGAGAACTCAACGTTTAGAAGATGAAAAAAATGCCCGTGACGCTAAGCAAAAAGAAGCGGCACAAAGACGTAAAGCCAATATGTCGGGCTCAGATAAAGATGCTGTCGCTCTGGCTATGGCCAGAATACAGGCAAAAAAATCGATTAAACCAACAGAATCAGATGCAATAAACCTATCGCCAGAGAGTAAGTCTGATAATAAACGGGATGCCATATCAGCGGCGGTTGCACGAGCCAAAGCCAAAAAAGCAGCGCTTAACTCAACCATAAATGTCTCAGCAACTCCTACCAATACTGATGAGAATACCTCAGCCACTGCAGCTGATGATAAACAAGCGAAAATTACTGCGGCTGTCGCTCGAGCCAAAGCCAAAAAAGCGGCATTGAAAGCAACCGGGCAAATCTCAGAGGGTCCCAACACCACTGATAACAATCCATCACTTACTGCAGCTGATGATAAACAAGCGAAAATTGCTGCGGCTGTCGCTCGAGCCAAGGCCAAAAAAGCGGCATTGAAAGCAACCGAGCAAATCTCAGAGGCTCCCAACACCACTGATGACAATCCACCACCTACTGCAGCTGATGATAAACAAGTGAAAATTGCTGCGGCTGTCGCTCGAGCCAAAGCCAAAAAAGCAGCATTGAAAGCAACCGAGCAAATCTCAGAGGCTCCCAACACCACTGATGACAATCCACCTACTGCAGCTGATGATAAACAAGTGAAAATTGCTGCGGCTGTCGCTCGAGCCAAAGCCAAAAAAGCACAAGCTAAATTAGATAATGAAAAGGATTAACTGATGGCGTTTAAGATAGCCTCTTCGCCTCATTTGAGTCGAAGTATTCAAACTCGTACTGTAATGCAACGTGTACTATGGTGTGCTCTTCCTGGTGTCGTCACCCAGTGTTATTTTTTTGGTTGGGGAGTTTTAATACAAGTTGCATTAGCGATTAGCGTTGCCCTGCTCAGCGAAGGGCTAGTACTCAAATTAAGACAGCGACCTGTTCGTGAAACCCTACAAGATAACAGTGCCCTACTCACAGCATTACTGCTAGGGATCGCCATTCCTCCGCTCGCACCTTGGTGGGTAATTGTTATTGGTATACTTTTTTCAATCGTTATCGTTAAGCATCTCTACGGTGGGCTTGGACATAATATTTTCAACCCCGCAATGGTGGGTTATGTCGTGTTACTGATTTCTTTTCCGGTTCAGATGACCAGCTGGGTTGCACCGATGGAATTAGTCACTCAAGCTGTGAATTTTTGGGACTCGCTACAATTGATTTTTTTAAGTCCATCCGCTGATGATATTAAAGCTTACAAGTTAGGTTTCGATGGGATCGCAATGGCCACGCCACTCGATACACTAAAAACAGACTTAGGGATGGGGCTAACAAGTACAGAAAGTTTATCCAAATCTATCTTCAATCATGGTTTTGGTGTTGGCTGGCTCTGGGTCAACATGGCCTATTTAGCTGGGGGACTGTTGATGCTAAAACTGAAACTCATCCGCTGGCATATTCCAGTAGGGGTATTAGCTGGACTCTTTATTAGCGCCAGTGCCGGATATCTGTTAAATCCAGACACTCATGCCAGTCCTTTATTTCATCTTGTGTCTGGCGCCAGTATGTTAGCGGCATTTTTTATTGCGACAGATCCAGTCACTGCTGCCACCAGTGTGCGAGGCCGTCTATTGTTTGGCGGCTTAATTGGCTTGTTAGTGTATGTGATAAGAACCTATGGCGGCTATCCTGATGCCTTTGCATTTGCCATTTTACTCGCCAATCTCTGTGCCCCTTTTATTGATCATTATATTAAACCTAGGACCTACGGTCACAGGTCTAGAAGCTAAAACAAACCGGAGTAATATGTGAAAAAAACAATGTTAAAAAACGGTTTGTTATTGGCGGTATTTGCCTTTTTCTGTACAGGGCTTGTCGCCTTAATTAATCAACAAACTTTTGATAAAATAAAAGAGCAACAACAACTTGAGTTAAAACGTGTACTGCATCAAATTATTCCCGATCATGTACATGATAATGAACTTCTCGCACATTGTATTTTAATCCACGATGAGGCAGCATTAGGCATCGACACGCCACTTCCCTCGTACATTGCAAGTATGAAGGATGAACCGGTTGCCATCGCAATTGAAACCGTGGCGCCCGATGGTTACAACGGCAATATTCACCTTATCATCGGTATAAGCGTGGCAGGTGAAGTGCTCGGAGTCAGAACACTGTCTCATGCAGAAACTCCTGGATTAGGAGACAAAATAGATCTGAGAAAATCAGACTGGGTACACAGTTTTAACGGTATGTTTTTACTTTCTGAAAATGATATACGCTGGAATGTCAAAAAAGATGGTGGACAAATAGATCAATTTACCGGTGCTACCATCACCCCCAGAGCCTATGTAAACGCCATTAAGCGTACTCTACTCTATTTCAAGGCAAATCAAAATAGATTACTGACAAGACCTGGTAATTGTGGAGTAAATTATGAATGAGTACAAACACATCGCACTTCAAGGGCTGTGGAAAAACAACCCTGGACTGGTACAGCTACTCGGCCTTTGCCCTTTATTGGCCGTTACAGCAACGTTAACGAATGCGTTAGGGTTAGGTTTAGCCACCATGGCTGTACTGATTGGATCTAACTTATTGGTCTCTTTAGTGAAAAATTTCGTCCCTAAGGAAATTCGTATTCCCGTATTTGTGATGATCATCGCAGCTCTGGTAACCTGCGTTCAACTGCTCATCAACGCCTATGCTTACGGTTTATACTTATCTTTAGGCATTTTCCTGCCACTCATCGTCACTAACTGCGTGATCATTGGCAGAGCAGAGGCATTTGCATCGCGTAATTCTTTACTTAAATCTACTTTTGATGGTTTTATGATGGGCTTAGGTTTCCTGTTAGTCTTGTCACTTTTAGGCGCTTGCCGTGAAATATTAGGCCAAGGTACTTTATTTAGTGGTGCAGATCTTTTGCTCGGTGATTGGGCTTCAGGGCTAACCATTCACTTATGGCACCTAGAAACCAGTTTTCTACTCGCTATGCTCCCCCCAGGCGCTTTTATTGCAATGGGATTTTTAATTGCATTCAAAAATATCATAGACAAAAAATTAGCAGAACGAGGACCAGCTCAAGAAACTCCAGAAGTGATAACACGTGCTAGGATCACAACAGTAGGCTAACCCTTTATACCCATTGACATAAAAGTAGAGTGTTAAATAGAAATGAATAAGGCAAAAAGGCACGCTATTTTAGCGATCTTAAGAGATAATAACCCTCATCCAGAAACTGAACTTAATTTTTCGAGCCCATTTGAGCTGCTTGTTGCGGTCACCTTGTCGGCCCAAGCAACAGATGTGAGTGTCAACAAAGCCACTGATAGACTTTTCCCCGTGGCTAACACACCTCAATCTATCTATGATTTAGGGGTTGATGGACTCAAAGAGTATATCAAAACCATTGGGTTATATAATAACAAGGCCATCAACGTCATCAAGGCCTGTGGCATCTTAATCAATAAGCACAATAGTAACGTCCCCGAAGATCGTGAAGCACTTGAAGCCTTGCCCGGTGTGGGCCGTAAAACTGCCAATGTGGTGTTAAATACAGCATTTGGCTGGCCAACCATTGCCGTCGACACCCATATTTTTCGTGTGGCTAACAGAACAAAATTTGCCATGGGCAAAAATGTCGATCAAGTCGAAGAAAAAATGTTGAAAGTAGTACCTGCCGAGTTCAAAGTCGACGTACATCACTGGTTCATTCTCCAAGGGCGCTACACTTGCATCGCCCGTAAGCCTCGCTGTGGTAGCTGCTTAATTGAAGATCTATGTGAATTTAAAGACAAAGTCTATGCTGTATGACACCTCAACACCGGCTCCCAAACACCTTATTACACACATAAAAAATGCCGCTAGGCGGCTTTTTTATTGCTATCGTCTTTAATATAAACATACAAAGAAAATAGAGAGAAACACGCCTATAATAAGCGTTGTTACGAGCGCCATTTTTAATTCAATGTCCATTGAATACTCCAAAAATTCGGTCTAGTTTATTATTGCCTCTTATCAATCACTTGCCAACTCCTGTCAGAAATATATGTGAAGCCACGCAAGATTAGCCTCATTCATGCTATATTCCAGTGTCATAAATTAACAACCGCCCAGCCCAATCATCAATCTAAGAGAACATTATGCCACAGCTGCTGCATACCATGATCCGCGTAACCAACCTTGAAGCCAGTATTGCATTTTACACTCATGTACTCGGCATGACCCTACTGCGCCGCTCTGAAAACAAGGAATATCGATACACCTTGGCATTTGTCGGTTTTGATAAGGAATCAACAGGCACTGCTGTCATTGAACTCACTTATAACTGGGATACTGATCACTATGAGCACGGTGATGCTTTTGGTCATTTGGCCATAGGTGAACAAGACATTTATGCTCGCTGTCAATCTATCGAGCAAGCTGGGGGGAAAATAGTCAGAGCGCCAGGTCCGGTGGCTGGTGGGAAAACTGAAATCGCTTTCATCGAAGATCCTGATGGCTATAAAATTGAATTAATTCAAATGCGTTCGGTTACTAAGGGACTGGACTAAGATTATTAAGTCTTTTCAATAAACAGTAAAAAAGCGCCATAAAGGCGCTTTTTTTTACTGTACAGGTATCATTTTAGAACGTCATGCTAACACCAGCATAATACTGACGGCCTATGGTGTCATACACTTCAGGGATGGTACCACCAGCAGTGCCGTTAGACACGGTTGATGGCTCTTCATCGGTTAGGTTTTTAACCCCAAGGCTCAACATTATCTCATCGTTGATATGATAAGTACCGGAAACATTGTGATAGAGAACAGCATCGACTTTTCCTACAACATCATACGGCTTATCATTTGCATCTGTGTCGGTATATTCATCATCCATTTCACCGATATAGCGATTAAAATACATCACACTCCAATCACCTCGTGCAGCCTTAATACTAAAGTTGTTACGCACTTGAGCATAAGCACCAAAGTTGCCATCGATAGTCCCTGTATAATCTTCACCATCCTGCTCGAAATTGAGCAAGTAGGTTGTGTCGTTGCTAATAGTCCAGTCTAAACCTAAGCCTTCAAAGCTGTACGCTAGGTTAAAATCAATCCCACTGGTGTCTTGAGAACCCACGTTTGTAAGCGAGCTGGTCAGATTGGTTAAATCGCCATCTTCACCGATGTTAAACTCATCACAAGCTGACTGAATACCTTTATTACACTCATTAAGCCCAGTTTGAGTGTTCTGGCGCGCAATGGCATTGTCAATTTTAATCCGCCACCAATCAAGGGTTAATGACATGCCATCAACATAGCTAGGTGAATAAACCAACCCCGCGGTATAAGACTCAGACTCTTCGGCTTGTAGATCATCATCTGAAGTATAATTAACTAATATTTGTGGATCTTGCTCTCTGCCCCAAGGATCAGTTAAATAATCATAAGAGCCGGTATCTCCGCCGTATAGCTCTGTCACACTCGGGGCGCGAAATCCGGTTGAGGCAACCGTTCTAAGCATCAAATCATCGGTGGCTTCATAGGTTAACCCGACTTTCCAGGTCGCCGCACTGCCAAAAGTGGAATATTCATCATAACGCAGGGCAAATTCACCGGTTAACTTGTCGGTGAAGGGCACACTAATTTCTTGATATACGGAAAAAACATCATAACTGCCTTCAGTTGGATCTTGTTGCGCTGCAGTACTTTCGCCGGCCACAACAAGAGGATCTGGGTTGTAATAACCACTTTCGTAACGGTATTCAACCCCAATAGCAAAGCCAACCGCACCCGCATCCAGCTCCATTAACTCGCCATTGAGACCCGCTGCAAATACATGTTGCTCATTGCCACCATCAGATTCTTCGGTATAACCCACACTGTCTAACAAGCCTTGATCTGTCACTGGCTCACCGCTAAACCAGGGACCTTGATCGGCATAAATAGCATTGGTCATTAAATTGGCATTGATGGCATTTTCAACTGAATCTGTGGCTTTGTTGTTACCGTAAGTATAAGACACATCCCAATTCATGCCGGTATTGACATCTAATGAACCTGCAAGACCTGCTGATATTCGATACGTATCTGTATCTTGACTGTAAATGCGCGGTCCAACGTCATTCATGCGTTTTCGATAATTCACTTGTCCATTTTCATCGGCAACAATACCCGCAGCAGCCATATCATTATCAATATCGACACACGTCGATTTATCTTGGCCCGCTTGACAGACATCTAACAATAAGTCGGCCGGTTGGGCGGCTAACTGCTGGTTAGATTGGCGCTTGGTGTAAAGGATATCACCAGTCAAAACGATATCAGAACCCAATTCTTGAGTCATATTGGCGAACAAGCTATAACGCTTACTTGGTGTTTGATAATAGCTATCTTGAGTAAAATCATAGCCTTGCTCTTGCGGCCCCCAAACTCCGTTATTATTATTTTTAACTTCTTGTTTTATATTACCTTTATCATCAAGTTCTGGATTACCATTTTCATCAAATTTATTCCCAACAATCCCACCTTGTGGAGTAAACGAACTGTTACCTGCATCTGTCCAATCCCTATCAGATTGGATGACGGCTTTGCGTTCTGAATAAGCCGCACCAAAGGTATAATTCCCCGTATCAGTATTAAACCCGTAAAGTGCACTGATATCACCATTTTCACCGTCACTCTTATCTGTCATGCCGCCAGTGACATCAAACTGGAAACCTTCAAAATCTTTCTTAGTGATAATGTTCACAACGCCGGCAATCGCATCTGAGCCATATACCGCAGAGGCGCCATCTTTTAATATTTCAACCCGAGCAATCATAGCAACGGGAATAGAGTTAAGATCCACTGAGCTGTCCGCACCAGCGCCAGAGTTCACCATACGCCGTCCATCGAGCAATACTAAAGTGCGCTCAGGTCCCATCCCACGCAGATCGACTTTCGCGATACCACCTGAGCCGTTGTTACTGCTTGCTCCCTCAGCAGCACCAGCCATTGATGTTTGCGCTTGTAATAACTCACCAACGGATGTGTAACCTTCAGATCTAATGGTTGCCGCATCAATCACTGTAACCGGTGATGCCGTTTCCATGTCGCTTCGTTGAATTCGTGATCCCGTCACTTCAATACGTTCCACATTATCTTCTGCGGCAACGACATGGGTTGAAACGGTCAATGCTGTGGTTGATACGGCGGCAATTAAACTTAGCTTAATCGCTGAGGTTAATTGACTAGGTGAATAGAGTGATTTTGTTAACATGTAAGCTGACTCCCTAATTATTGCGCTTTTCTATGTGTAAATATGTAATCGTGCAGCGCTTAGTCTGATAGTGAAGATTCACCAGAACACAGTCAATTCTCAACCTCATTAACCAATGATGCCAAAAGGTTGATTAAAACAATAAAAAAGGTAAGTAACTATGAGGGTAAATAAAAATAAAACTACCAACAACACAAAGACAGAGTTAAACACTAGTATTTATAGTTTTTACGACATTTAACACCAATCAGTTAGCAACAATACGGCAACCTACCAAAATATTGTAAGTGTGATACAGATCACAGAAATTACTTCGGAAATCATAAACACCCAAGTAACAACCAATCATTCAAAGCATATTTCAGTGGTATAATTGTATTATTTAGACACTATTCAGCAAATATTCAGCTAAATAATGAGTTGTTAGGGGGTATTTACAGATTATTTAACTAAATAACACAGAAACAAAATAATACAATAAAATATCAAATGTTAACTTTGACATCTAATGTAACAAAAAAACTGAAGAGTAAACAGTAAAGTACACCATCTGTACATTGTTAGAATCATGCTTAATCAGCACAAAATACCGCAAAAATGAAAGAGAGCCACTATTAACCATGACACCACAATGAAAAATAGGAATACCAATACGCTATAGCGACCTATTTAACCTGAGCTCGGGTGTAAGCAGCGCCGCTTAATATCGCTATTTTGGCCCCTATCTTTGTTGTGCTTTCTAGTCATAGCCAGCTATTACGTACGAAATCCCGCCTTGATATCGACAAAAATGTCGGCATTAAGCAAGTGGGTGGGTGAATAACAACAGATGGAGTTTAACTTGTTGATTTTAATTAAAAATAAGACATGTCTGACACTCGTTATCCCGAGTTCAGGTTATTTGGCTCTGTATTGGTGTATCTGAACCTGTAACATGGCCGATTCAAGTAAGATGGAGGGTCACAGACTGGATACAAGCTTACTCGTATAGAGGCATCGCTTTTCATTGGTAACTTAAGTGCTTTACTGCTAATCCAGTCATAAAGCTTAGTTTTTGGAGAGATATAACAATAGAAAATTATAAAATGGCATCCTATTGCGTTCAAAGCAGATCCTAGCACGCGACATGATATTACACTGTTTGACTGGCTCATCTTAGCCCAGCCATTCATGACGATAGCATCGCGGTAGGGTAAATATTTATATGGACACCTCCCCCGTCGTCAATGATGTAGACCAAGCAAGGTTATTTGTTAACGCTGCCGCTGAACTAAAGTGAACAGCGAGCCAGTCTTCTAACTTTGCAATATCACTGTCTTGGAGATGTAACTGCAATTTTGAACGGCGCCATATAATGTCTTGTGCTGTTTTTGCCCATTCAACATTGATTAAGTACATGACCTCTGCTTCAAAAAGAGTAGGGGCAATTTCTATCCCAAGCTGATCGAGTGACTTTGCTGAGCCAATAAGCTGATGTAGCCGAGTGCCATAAGACTTGGCATAGCGTACGATAATTGTTGCTGGGATCCAAGGGTATCTTTCTTGACATAGCTGAATAAAATGAGACATATCCATATTGGGTATATCTCCTCCCGGTAAACACTCACCTTCTGTCCAACGTCCTTGCTTGTTGCCTAAGTGAGGCGCGATCAAATCAATCGCTTCTTCAGCTAATTTGCGATAAGAGGTTAGTTTTCCTCCAAAAATTGACACCAAAGGTGCTGCATTATTTTCAAAGCAAAGCTCTAACGAATAATCACGAGTCACACTCGCCGCACTATTAGCCTCATCATTAAATAATGGTCGTACGCCAGACATGGTTGCAATCACATCACTCGGCATTATTTGTTGTTCAAAATAGCGATTACTCATCTGGCATAAATACTCTACTTCAGCATGGTCAATGGTCACTTCTCCTGGATCACCTTGGTATTCAACATCCGTGGTACCAATGAGAGTGAAATCATTTTCATAGGGTATGGCAAAAATAATACGCTTATCTGGGTTTTGAAAAATGTAA